>CAMDOH010000085.1 GCA_945903605.1 Akkermansia muciniphila | reverse complement strand
TCATCGACTGTTTTGTGGGACTCCATCGCTCGCAGCGTTTCGCGCAATCGTTCCCGCAATCGCAATCGCAGTTCGTGCGTGGCTGCGTCGGTGAATGTCATCACCAAAATCTGTCGCACCTTCAGTCCGCGATCGAGAATCAGCCGTACATACAAGCCGGCGATGTTGTAAGTCTTTCCCGTGCCCGCGCTCGCTTCGATAAGAGTCCAGCCCTCCTCCAACGACACCGCCGACAGCTCGAAGGGTTGCGGTGCTTCAGTCATTTTCGCCGCCTCCAGTCTTGAGATGCTTTAACAACGGACCGAAAACCGAATTGGCCAACATCTTGAAATCATCCAGCTCAAGAGGATCCGTGTGCCGAAAACATAGCGTGTTGTACGGATCCTCACTTTCAGGTTTCCCACTGAATGCAGACTCGGCGGGCATCCATTCATTCCGTGCCGCATCCATTGCCTTCATTTGTGTTGAGCCTTTCTCCATCGCCTTCACAAATGCATTCGATGATCTGGTGAAAAAAACGAGCGGAGCGCACATGCCGTCCTCACGAACCTTCAACAGGCTCTCGAGTTCCTCCATCGCATTCGTCACGGGTTCAAACTGGATTGTCTTCTCCAATGCGTAGTAGGTCGTGACGCAATTCCGGCCATGTTCAGTTGCAGTGGCACACAAAACCAAATGCTCGACCCATGCTTTGATCAGGTCTTCCGTTTTCGGCTCTTTTTTGACCGCGACAATGCACAGGCCACTTGGCAACAGTCTCTTCAACTCGCCACGCAATTTCACAGTCGGGAACACGCACTCAAACGCAAATCGTTCTCCTGGATATTCTGGTGGCAATCTGCCGATGAATTCGCGGACGCTCAATTGCAGATCCGAAACGATCGCCGCACCCATTGCGCCCAGCGGCAATCGACCTTCGGCGTGCAACCAATTCGTCGCTTCTGCTCCGCGCAAATTCGCGAGCTGCGCGGGATCCAATTCCGCTTCCAGCAGCATCTCCCTAATTTTGTACTCGTCGAGATTGTCCAGGCTGAAAGGCTCATCGTCATCGGAACGATCTTCACGAACACGCAACTTCATCTCGAGCCGTTTTTCGATGAATGCCTTGCATGGGTGCGACCAAAAATGAAGCAGCTCGATGAGCGACACGGCGCTCGACTCGATTCTCGGCAACGGTTCAGTCACGAATGGTACGGATTGCTTTCGCGACTTTTTGAAAATCCCCCCTGCGGCTGCTTGCGTTTTTGAATAGCTGAAAAGTCGTTCGTCCCCTTTGAAGTAATCCAAACTAAACGGATGCAGCCGATGCCGACGAATCACCGACTTGGACACGTCGTCGCCATCGCATTCCACAGTCTCATCGAGTGCCTCCATTAATTCATTTATGAGTACTGATGGTGCGCGCTCGCGTTCATCGCTCTCCGAATGACCGATGTAACTCACGAAAAATCGCTCGCGAGCAGCCATCACCGATTGGAGAAATAAATACCGATCTTCGTCGCACGCAGTCCGGTCCCCATCGCGAGGTTGTTCCATCATCCAATCAAACGGCAACGGCGAGTCGCGGCGCGGAAAATCACCGTCGTTCATTCCCAACAGACAAATCACTTTCGCTGGCACGTTTCGCATTGGCTTCAACGAGCAACAAGTGACCGGCCCGCTTAAATAATTCCCGCCCGCACGTGGCCCAGTTACTGACTCGAGATACGCATAAACCACTTCTGCCGGAACGGGCATCTGACCCAACACTCCCACTAATCGTTCCCATTCTGGCAGTCGGCCAATCTCAATTTGAATCGGCCGTATTTCCTCCGTCTCATCGCGATCCGGCTTCAATAATCGGCGCAACATTTGACTCAACCAATGCGACCACGCCGACAATGTCCGCTCTTCGCTCAAACCCAAACTGAACTCATGCAGCGTCGCCACCAACGATTCTAGTTTTCCAACAGCACGAATCGTGTCGCCACGAACGTCCACCGCTGGCGCCATTCCATCAATCAATCGGCACGGCTCCACGGCCATCATGCTGCCCAACAGCAATCGATCCAAAGCCCAGCGCCACGTATTCTGCGCCTCTGCAGGCAGACCCAGTCGCTTTCTGTGCGAGGCATCCCAACCCCACGCCACGCCAACGCGCTCGCACCAAACTCGTAATCGAACCACTTCCTCCTCATCCAAATCAAATTGACGACGCACTGCCGGCATCTCCAGCAACGCCATCACTTCACTCACCGGCAACATCCAGTCGCGCCGTTTCAAAAGTGAAAGAATGTTGCCGAGCAACGGACTGAGATGTTTCGCGCTGCGATCTGCGACCGCGACCCGAATGCGTCGTGAATGTTCCCCTTTCGCATCCTCTGTTTCGAAAACCGCGTGAATGAGCGGCGCATACAATTCGATGTCCGGCGCCAACACCAAAACATCGCGGCTGGTCAACTCCGGCACCTCCTCGAAACACTCCAGCAGAAAATCATGCAGCACCTCCACTTCGCGAATTGGATTGTGACACGAATGGATCTGCACCGATTTGTCAGCCAGCGAAACCTTCTCTCGATTGCCAGTCGGCACCGCGCTCAACACCGCCCGTTGCAATGAGGCCAGCGCCGTGCCGGATTCAGGTTCCCAAAAATGATCACCATCCCCTGCGATATCATTCTCCTCGCCGCGCAACAGCTTGAAATAATCTCGTCCAATTTTCCCGCAACCGACCAGCAACGACTGACCGCGATCGAAATGAAGATCTGCGCCGACGACGCCCGATTTGTGCGCGGCCGACAATTGATCGCGCACGGGCAACAAGTCGTCCCAAATCTCACTCGTCGGTTGCCAGGCGAAAATCCGGACTTCTTTGTGGCGCGCCAACGCTCGCAAAGTCTCCATGTAACTCGGCGCGAGCGTATCGTGCCCAAAGAATAACACCGGCAATTCCGAATCCAGTTTCACGACCTCGTCTTGAAGTCGTTTGATCAACTCAAAATGTCGGTCCGATGGATTCTTGCCACCGGATTCGCGCACGCATGCTTGCCACAAACCCCATTGCCAAGCATGAGTTGATGGAGACTTTTTGCCCGACATCAATTCCGGCCGGTAGACCATGTAACGATCGAAGAGCGTCGCCAATTGCCGCGCCAGTGCGAATGTCGCGCGACCATCAGGGTCATTGTCCAAATAACCACGCAACGGCAGGTACATCGGATTATCCGGCAAATCGCGTAACCGCGCCCACAACCACCACGACATTGCATTCTTGGTAAATTTCTCACCGTTCTCAAAATGCCCAAGCAGTGAATCCATCAGGCTGTGAATGAACTTTTGAGGAAGAATTAAATCGATGTTGGCGCAAATCCCATCCCGCTCAGCAAGCCACAGCTCCAACCATCGCCCCGTCTCCGGCGTTGGCACCACCACTTGAATCCGCTTCAAGGGTCCACGCTTCAACTCAGCAATCACATTCCGCAACGACTCAGCCAGATGAGTCAAATCATTGCCGGCATGCAGAAATAAGCTCATGCTTTCCGTCGCAACTTTCGCGATAATAAAGAAAGAATCTCACGTGCAGATGAGACTTCCATCGCCCGAGCCACAGCAAAATAAACAATCGTCGCCAGCACCATCGGCACAATCACTGCACCGAGTTTCAACCAAATCGTCTGCTCATTTCCATCAAACCAAATCCCCCATCGCTGCGCAGATTCCCGCGCCACCAATGCCGCCAGTGCAAACGCGATTCCCAGAGCCCACAGCTTTGCCACTCCCAAACCCAGTTCGCCCTGTTTGCGGCGCAGCGCCACGAGCAACAGCGTCACGTTCAACCATGAAGTCAGCGTGTTCGCCAGTGCGAGACCGCCCTGCCGCATGGGCCCGACGAGCATCACCGCCAGCGCAAGATTCAAACCGAGACAGGCGAGGCTGATCTTCATCGGCGTTGTCGTGTCGCCCAGCGCGTAAAATGCGCGCGCCAGAATGTTCACCATCGAGAAAGCGACAAGCCCCGGCGCGAGGCAGACCAGCGCAAACGATGCGCGCTGCGTGGATTCCGCCGTGAATTGCCCGCGCTCGAAAAGTAGCCGCACCATCGGTTCCGCCAGCACGACGAGCAGCACGGTCATCAGCCCGTTGATGAAAATCAGATGTGAGAGTCCCTGCCCGAGTGTCGCGCGAAACTCGCCCATCTTTTTCTCCGCGGCCAATCCCGCGAGTGTTGGCAAAAGAAATGTGGCGAGCGACACGCCGAAGATTCCCTGCGGCAATTCCATCAGTCGCACCGCGTAGTTGAACGAGGCGACGATGGACGGGTCCACCCAGAACGCCACGCCCTGCGTGAGCAGCACGTTCAATTGAAATGCCGCCACGCCGATGGTGCCGGGAATCATCTGCCGCACCACGCGTGCAACCGTTTCGTTTCCCCACGGCGAGACCCACGCGAAGCGGAATCCTTCGCGCCGCAACGTCGGCAGTTGGAAAAGCATCTGCGCCGCGCCCGCCAGTAAAACGCCAATCGCCAGTGCGAAGATTTGTGTTTCGAGTGTCGCGCCCCAACGCGGTGCGAGGCCAAGCACGACGGCGATCATCACCACGTTCAAAATCACCGCGCCGAGCGCCGGCACGAAGAAATGGCCGCGCGAATTGAGCATGCCGAAGAAGACCGCCGTGAGGCAGATGAGCAGCATGTACGGGAACATCCAGCGCAGCAACTCGAGCATCAGCCGCGTCTCGGGCTTGAACGAGGCGAACGCCATCGCGAGCGAAATCCCGAGTAGCACGAGGCCGGTGACTGCCGCAGCAGCAACGACGAGGCCGGAGATCACCGCGTTCGCCGCACGCCACATCTCCGCTTCGCCGGCGGTCTTTTCCTTCTCCTTAAAAATGGGGATGAACGCGGCCGTGAGCGCGCCCTCGCCGAGCAATCGGCGGAAGAGATTAGGAATCGTGAAGGCGAGCTGAAATGCGCCCGCCACAACGCCGTCACCCATGAATCGCGCGTACACGATCTCGCGCACCATGCCGAGCACGCGACTTAGCAGCGTGGCCGCGCCCATCGCGCCAGAAGATTTGAGCATCTGCGACATGGCTCAGTCAGCGCGATTGCGATAGCGGAGGATTTTGAAATCAGACGTGTCGCGCAGTTCCTCCACCAACTCAAACTGCGCCTCGAACGCCGGGAAGAACGCGTCGCCTTCCGCTTCGCGCTTCACGAGCGTGAGGTAAATCTCCGCGCAGAGCGGCAACGCTTGCCGATAAATCTCCGCGCCGCCACAGATGAAAACCTCGCGCCCAGCGGCGAGCGGCGCGACCTCATCAAGGCTCGTCACCGTGCGCACGCCCGGATGACTCCAACCCGAACGCGACAGCACAATCGTCTCGCGTCCCGGCAGCGGGCGCCCGATGGACTCGAAGGTTTTACGGCCCATCACCAGCACGTGGCCCATCGTCGTCTGCTTGAAGAATTTGAAATCCTCCGGCAGATGCCACGGGATTTTGTTGCCCGCACCGATCACGCGGTTGAGCGACATCGCGGCGATGGCTTTGAATGGCTGCACGGCGTTGTTCGTAACAAACGGGTGACGGAGAGCGAACGTAAATTACACACCGGACTTCATAACGCGAACAGCTTCTTGGAATTTTCGAAGAGGATTTTGCGCTCGATCTTCTTGTTGGGGGCGAGGCGGCGCAATGCGGCAATGGTGCGTCCGCCTTGACAAATCGGTCCGCGCCCGAGGGTGTCGTTGCAATCGCTGCCGTAAAGAATCTTGTCCTGGTGCCGATCGAGAAAAGCGCGCGTGTGGTCCTCGTCGCGAATCAGCGCGTTGAGGCCGGATCCCGCCGACATATCGGCGAACATGTTTGGATAGTCTTTGAGATACCGGTCGGTGATGCCGCCGGGAGTCACTTTCGTTGTTGGATAGAGCACCTTTTGTTCGGCGTGATTCTTGTCAATGTTCGCCCACCACGTCTGCGCATGGCCGATGAATTTTGTATTTGGAAATTTCTCGAGCACTTTGTGGAAGCGTTCGAAGCCGAGGTTGTAGGTGCCGTGCTGGAAATGGAGCAGCACCGGCACGTTGTAATCCTGCGCCAGTCGCGCGATTTCATGAATGTGTGGCGAATCGCAGTCCACGCCGAATTTCTGTTCGCCGATAATTTTCGCACCGAGCTTCAGGTATTTCTCGATCTCCGCGCGCGCCTCCGGCAGATCGACAACCTCGTTGGCACCGAAAAGATATTCCTTCGGAAACTCCAGCGCCATCGCCCGCACGGTCTCATTGCCGCCCGTCTGAGCTGCAAGCCCGTTGGATTTTCCCTGATGCGTTGAAGGGCGATCCACTGACCGGCCAGCGGGCAGGAGAATTGTCTGCGTCACGCCCATCGCACGCTGATGCGCGATCAATTGCTGATTCGATCGGCCGGCGTAATTGGTGTGCTGATGAATGTCGATGATCGGATCAGCTCCATCTTCGGCAACGAGCGGATTTGAGAAAGCGGTTAGTGCCGAAACTGCGCCCATGTGTTGAATGAAACAACGCCGTGAAATCATTGGGCTCATCTGCCGATGCTTTTCCAACGCGCGACTTCTGGCAAACTTCTTTGCTCGACACAAATTCAACATTTCGGTTGTAGTTGTTTTGTGACTCACGAACAGATCGACCCGAGCCTTGCCCCCAAAAAAAGCTCCCGGTTGCGGACATTTTTTCGACGGCTGTTCATCTGCATCGCCTTGCTCCTATTGGTTTTCATCGTCTTCAATATTTTCGAGAACTGGCGCGGGCATCGGGCATGGAAGTCGTATGTAGCCGAGGCGAACGCCCGGGGCGAAAGGCTCGGCTTCGCTGAAACCGTCCCCACCAAACCGCGAGACGAAGATAATTTTGGCGCACTGCCATACTGGCTGCCGTTGTTTGAAACGGAACCGAGGAAAAACTGGAATGAACCGCTTCGCTATCTGGATGAAGAGGGAATGAAGCGGCTCCAAAACATCAACCCTTACGGCACAAACACTCCGCCGGACGACGGTGATTGGCGTGAAGGCAAGTTGATTGATTTGAAAACGTGGCAGAATTTTTATCTGACTCAATCTGATTTCCCAGTCGCCGATCCAACTCGGAAACCCGCGGAAGCCGTGCTCACGGCGCTTTCCAAATTCGACAAGGAACTGAGAATCCTGCGCGATGCAAGCGCTCGACCGCGCAACGTTTTTCCTATCCGCTACGAGGACAACGTCGCTGCGTTGCTGCCGCATTTGAGCGTCCTGCGCAATCTCGCGCGAATCGCCGTGCTACGGTCCCAGGCGGAACTGGCGCTCAATCGTTCCATCGATGCGAGGAACGACCTGCTGCTTTCCCTTCGCTTATCCGAAGCCATCAGTGAAGAGCCGTTGTTGATCTCGATGCTCGTGCGGATCGCCATCATTGAAGTTTCCATGCAACCGCTATGGGAAGGACTCGCGCAACATTCGTGGACCGATGCTGACCTCGCCTCCATCGATGTTGCCTTGGCCAAAATCAACATGCTTGCCGAGCATCAACAAGCCCTGCGAGGCGAACGAACCATCTTCAGCTTTGGCGCCATGGAACTCCTCCGGCGCGAGCCAAAAATGTTGAACACGTTGGTTATCGGTGGTGGCTCAGAACCATTTCTGTCGCTCGCTTGGATCATGCCCACCGGCTGGATTGACCAGAATAAAACCACGATCAGCAGACTGTTTGATTCATCACTGGCGACGGTGGATCCTGTTGCCCGCCGAGTTTTCCCAGCCATATCCGAACAGTTGGAAAATGATTTCAAAGTGTCCCATTCCAAATTCAATCCGCATCGCGTGATGGCAAACCTCCTTTTCCCAGCCATCAATAAAACCAATCGCCGAGCGGCATTTTCACAACAGACGATCGACCACGGACGCATCGCCTGCGCATTGGAAAGATATCGGCTCCGCCATAACCGCTATCCCGACTCGCTGGATTCGCTCACGACCGACTATCTCAAAACTATTCCACGCGACATCATCACCGGCGAACCTCTCCACTATCAATTGATCGAACCTTCCCGATACACCCTCCGCGCGAC
This sequence comes from Akkermansia muciniphila, assembly GCA_945903605.1. GTDB lineage: Bacteria > Verrucomicrobiota > Verrucomicrobiia > Limisphaerales > UBA1100 > CAMDOH01. The sequence continues at coordinate 1,968 of CAMDOH010000085.1, read as the reverse complement.
GGGTTGGAACGGAGTGGATGACCAAGGAAAACAGCTTCCGGAAAAATCGCGCCGATCCAATTCTACGGACGCGCCAGATTGGGTCTGGCCATTCCCTGTCGCGAACTATTAGTTGCACGAGCAACAACCCACCGTCAGCCTCATCGGAGTGAAACCCTTTCCCGCAACGGCTGTGCTGCTGGGTGCTCTGGGTGCAACCTCTCTCTGCTTCGCCGCGCCAAAACCTGCACCAAAAGTTCCGCCGACTTATAGCGAGGTGTACGGCAAGAAAGGCGAGCAGCCCAAGCTCGACGTCACGAAGGATCTTCCGCGCTTCCCCGCGCTCGCGCCAGCCGATGCGGTGAAGTCGTTCAAGGTGAAGAAGGGTTTTCGAGTCGAGTTGGCTGCGGGCGAGCCGCTGGTGAACAGCCCCATCGCGATGGCGTTCGACGAGAGCAATCGCCTCTTTGTCGTCGAGATGCGCGACTACTCGGAGCTGCGCGACGCGAAGCCGCACCTCGGCCGAGTGCGCATGCTCGAGAGCACGCGCGGCGACGGCGTGTTCGACAAGGCCACCGTGTTCGCCGACAACCTGCCGTGGCCCACGGGCGTGATCTGTTACGGCGGCGGCATCTTCGTCATCGCCACGCCCGACATCGTGTGGCTCAAGGACACCAACGGCGACGGCAAGGCCGACGAGCGCAAGGTGGTCTTCACTGGCTTTGGCTCTGCGGCGGCGCGGCTCAACGTGCAGGCGTTGCCGAACAGTTTGAACTGGGGACTCGATAACCGCATCCACGGCGCGACCTCGGGCAGCGGCGGCGTCATCAAGCAAGTCGCTGCGAATCTGCCTGCGCCTGACATCACGATCAGTGGCCGTGATTTTTCCTTCGATCCGCGCACGCTCACGATGCGCGCCGAGGGGCCGACTGCGCAGTATGGGATGAGCTTCGACAGTCGTGGCCGCAAATTTGTCTGCTCGAACTCCGACCACTTGCAGGCGCTCCTGTATGACGCGCGCTACGCCGGCCTCAACCCGCATTACGCCATGCCCAGCCCGAAGATGAGCATCGCCGCGGACGGCCCAGCAGCGGAGGTCTTTCGCATCAGCCCGGACGAGCCGTGGCGCATCATCCGCACGCGCTGGCGCATCAGCGGCGTGGTGCCCGGCATGGTCGAGGGCGGCGGACGCGTCTCCGGCTACTTCACCGGCGCGACCGGCGCGACGATTTATCGCGGCGACGCCTACGGGCCGGACTTCGCGGACAACGCGTTCATCGGTGACGCCGGCGGCAATCTCGTTCATCGCAAAAAGATTTATCCTGCGCCCGACGGCGTGGGCTTCGTGGCGAAGCGGCCAGATGACGAGCAGGATTTCGAGTTCCTCGCGAGCACGGACACGTGGTTCCGTCCGGTGCAGTTTCAGAACGCGCCCGACGGCTGCCTCTACATCGCCGACATGTATCGCGAGGTCATCGAGCATCCGTGGAGCATCCCGGAGAGCATCAAGCAGCACATTGACCTCAACAGCGGCAGCAATCGCGGCCGCATCTGGCGCATCGTGCCGGAGCGCATGCTGCGTCGCGCACCTGCAGACCTCGGAAAATCCAGTGTGGCTGAGCTGGTGAAACTGCTTGAGCATCCGAACGGCTGGCATCGCGAGACCGCCGCGCGGCTTCTCACCGAGAAAAACGAACGCGGTGCCGCGACATTGTTGGAGGCGCTTCTCGTTCACTCGAAACAACCGTTGGCACGACTGCACGCGCTCCAATTACTGGCGGACTTCGGCGCGCTCAATGCCGGCGGGTTGGAGCGAGGTTTGAAGGATGACGATGCGCATGTGCGCGAACACTCGATCCGACTGGCCGAACCTTTCCTGCAGAACAGCGCTGCGGTTGCCAGTCTCGATGGACAACTGCTGGCGATGACCGAAGACCCTTCGCTGCGCGTTCGCTTCCAGCTCGCGCTCACGTTGCGCGAAGTCGTCCA
>CAMDOH010000084.1 GCA_945903605.1 Akkermansia muciniphila | reverse complement strand
GAAATCTGGGGGCCGGCCGAGACTTCGATGCTGCTGCACGCGCGCGGCATCGAGCATCACACCAAGGGCGTCGAGAATGTTCTCACCTACATCAATCTGGTTCTGGCCACGGGCCGAATCGGAAAACCCGGCTGCGGCTACGGCACGATCACGGGACAGGGAAATGGCCAGGGCGGACGCGAGCACGGTCAGCGCTGCAATCAACTTCCCGGCGGACGCGACATCAGCAAGCCCGCGCACCGCGAATTCATCGCCAACTTTTGGGGAGTGCCGGAGCCTGAATTGCCACAGCAGGGATTGACCGCATGCGAGATCATCGACGCCGTTGAACGCGGCGAAATCAAAGGGCTGCTCTCCATCAGCTTCAACCCGCTCGTCTCGATTCCCGACGCCACGCGCACCCGCGCCGCGCTGGACAAGCTGGAGTTTTTTGGCTGCATTGATTTTTTCATGAGCGAGACCGCGCAGCACGCCGACGTGGTGTTGGCCGGTTCGTTGCAGGAGGAGGACGAAGGCACCGTGACGACGGGCGAAGGCCGTTGCGTGCGCCTGCGCAACTCGGTGTCGCCGCCCGGCAATGCGCGCGTGGATTGGCAGATCATCTGCGATCTCGCCGCGCGATTGGGGAAGGAACCCTTTTTCAGCTATGCAAATGCGGGCGAGATTTTCACCGAGCTTACGGCCGCGTCAAAAGGCGGGCCGATCGATTATAGCGGGATGACCTACGAGCGGCTGGAGGAAAACTTCGGCCTCTTCTGGCCTTGCCCCACGCCGGAGCATCCGGGAACGCCGCGACTTTTTGAGGGCGGCCGGTTTCATCACGACGACGGCAGGGCGAAGTTTCATGCCTACGAATATCGTCCGCCCGCCGAGGATGTGGATGACGAGTTTCCCCTCTACTTCACGTCGGGCCGCGTGGTTTCTCAGTATCTGAGCGGCACGCAAACGCGCCGCATCGGCCCGCTGGTGGATCAGTATCCGGAGCCGCTCTGCGAATTGCATCCGCGCCTCGCTGCGAAGCTCGGCATCGCCGACCGCGACCTCGTGCGCGTCACCACGCGTCGCGGCGAAATCATCGTGCCCGCGCAGGTCGTCACCAGCATCCGTCCGGACACGGTGTTTATCCCGTATCATTGGCCGGGTAAAAAATCGGCGAACCTGCTGACGAACCGCGCGCTCGACCCCATCTCGAAGATTCCCGAATTCAAAGTCTGCGCCTGCAAAGTCGAGAGGGTCGCGAGATGAAGATGGATCTGGAATTCTTCATCGACCCCTCGCGCTGCATCGGCTGTCAGGCCTGCGTCGCGGCTTGCGGCGAGTGCGACACGCATCGCGGCACGCCGATGATCCACCTCGACTACGTGCACCGCGCGACCGGTGTGCAGACCGCGCCCGTCATCTGCATGCACTGCGAGGATCCGACCTGCGCGAAGGTTTGTCCCGCCGACGCCATCAAGCAGGACGACCGGGGCATCGTGCACAGCGCCGCCAAACCGCGCTGCGTCGCATGTTCCAACTGTGTCATCGCCTGTCCCTTTGGCGTGCCGAAAATGCAAACGCGCTTTGATCTGATGATGAAGTGCGACATGTGCTACGACCGCACGAGCGTCGGCAAGAAACCGATGTGCGCGACCGTCTGCCCCAGCGGCGCGCTTTACTATGGCCCGCGCGATTACGTGGAGAAGTTCCGGCGCGAACAGCCGGTGAACGAATTTCAGTTCGGCAATCAGACCGTGCGCACGAAAGTGAACATGATGACCGCGCCGGGAGTGAAGGCGCTGCCCTTCGACATCGCTGACTTCCTGCCCTTCGAGGCGCTCGATGAAGATCCGCTTTCGCTGGCTCGCGCGGGTGCACCGGATGCGGCGAGCGCCGCCGTGTGGGACGAGACTCCGAACCACCGAGCAGAAATGGAATGGATCGCCGGATGAGCCTCTCCACCAATCATCCAGCGCCTGCGTGCAATGCGGACTATCCGATTCGCCAATCGGAGGAGCACCGCGTCACGCGGCGGCAATTCGCCAAGTTCACCTGCTGCTCCGCGCTCGCCTTTGGAGCCGTGGCACTCTCGAAGGACAAACTCTTTCCCCCGCCCATCGCGAAGGAACCGATGCGTGTCGCGAGCCAGAGCGAATTGAAAGTGGGCGGCTACAAGCTCTTCAATTATCCAACGGCGAATCAGCCGTGCATTTTGATCAGGCTCTCCGAAACGGAATTTGCCGCCTACAGCCAGAGTTGCACGCATCTCCAATGCCCCGTGCATTATCAGCACGAGGCGAAAAAGTTTTACTGCCCGTGCCACGAGGGATTTTTCAGTGCCGACGATGGCCGTGTGTTGGCAGGACCGCCGCCGCGTCCGTTGCCGCGTTATCCTGTCGAGATTCGCGGCCAAGAAATCTGGGTGCTGCCCGCGCCTGCAAAAACTGCCCAAGCATGAACAACCCCAAACCCAAACTGGTGGTCATCGGCAACGGAATGGCCGGCGCTCGCGTGGTCGAGGAAATCCTCAAGCGCGCCCGTGGCCAATTCGACATCGTGATGTTCGGCGCCGAGCCTTACGGCAATTACAACCGCATCCTTCTCTCCAACGTGCTCAACGGAAGCCAGCAGGCCGCCGACATTTTCATGAATCCGCTCGCGTGGTATTCCGAGAATGGAATCAAGCTCCACGCGGGTGTCAAAGCCACGCGCATCGATCGCGAGCGCAAGGTCGTCATCGGTACGCCGCTCAAGAAAGAGGCGCCGGCCTACGCGGTGGACGCAGCGGCCATGCCGGAGGCGGCGGTGATTGAGGAGACTTACGATCACGTCATCATCGCCACCGGCTCGCGACCTTTCGTGCCGCCGATGGAAGGCTTTGGCGGCGCGGGCACGTTTTTGTTTCGCACGATTGATGACTGCGACCAGATCGCCGAATACGCGAAGACCTGCAAGAAGGCGGCGGTGATTGGCGGCGGCCTGCTCGGGCTGGAGGCTGCGCGCGGGTTGATGACTCATGGCGTCGAAGTCACCGTGCTCGAAGCCGCGCCGCAGTTGATGATCGCGCAACTCGATGCCGAGGCCGGCCAGATGCTGCGCGGCACCATCGAAGGCATGGGCATCGCGGTGATGTGCGAGAAGATCACGACGAAAATCGTGCGCGTGGATGGCCGCATCGCGCGTCTTGATTTCAAGGATGGCTCGACGCTCGCCACCGACATGGTCGTCATCAGCGCAGGCATCCGGCCCATCGCTGAGATTGCTGGAGCTTCCGGCCTCAGCGTGAACAAGGGCATCGTCTGCGACGATCAGATGCGCACGAGCGACCGCCACATCTTCGCCGTGGGCGAGTGCGTGGAGCATCGCGGCAGGATTTACGGACTGGTCGATCCCATCTGGGAACAGGCCAATGTGCTGGCGGATGTGCTCACGGGTTTGAATCCGAAAGCCGAATATCTCGGCTCGAAACTCGGCACCAAGCTCAAAGTCATGGGCGTGGAACTCGCTTCGATGGGCGAGACCAAACCGTCATTGCCCGATGACGAGGTGGTGATCTATCGCGAGCCATCGCGCGGTGTTTACAAGAAACTCATCGTCCGCGAAAACAAGATTGCGGGCGCGATTCTGCTCGGCGAAATCGACACCGCCGGTGTGCTGATGCAGATGTTCATGGCCGACACCGTGGTGTCGGCGCGCCGCGCGGATTTATTATTCGGCACAGCCACGGGCGCGCCGGTGTTGAGTGTTTTCGACCTGCCCGATCACGCGCAGATTTGCAATTGCAACGGCGTGAGCAAGGGCGCAATCAAGGAAGCCATTCAGATTGGTAAATGCCATTCGGTTTCAAAAGTCGGCGGCTGCACGAAGGCGGGTTTGGGCTGCGGTTCCTGCAAATCGCTCGTCGCGCAACTCATCGAGGCTTATGCGGGCGAAGTGACGGAGGATCCGAGCGAGCACTACTACGTGCCCGGCGTGCCGCTGGAAAAATCCCAGCTCGTCGCCGAAATTAAGCGGCTGGGACTCAAATCCGTCAGCGCCGTGTTCCGTGAACTGGGCGGAGGGAAGGAAGATCCCGGCAGCAAAGTGGGTCTCGCTTCGCTGCTCAAAACACTTTGGCCCGGCGAATATGAGGACGAGCGCGACGCCCGTTTCATCAACGACCGCGTGCATGCGAACATCCAGAAGGACGGCACGTTCTCGGTGGTGCCGCGCATTTACGGCGGCGTCACCACGCCCGATGAACTGCGGCGCATCGCCGATGTGGCCGTGAAATACAATGTGCCGATGGTGAAGTTCACCGGCGGCCAGCGACTCGATTTGCTCGGCGTGAAAAAGGATGACCTGCCAAAGATGTGGAAGGATCTGGGCATCCCCAGCGGCCACGCCTACACGAAGGGTTTTCGCACCTGCAAGAGTTGTGTCGGCACCGATTTCTGCCGCTACGGCGTGGGCGACTCGATTGCACTGGCCCAGAAAATCGAGCGGCGGTTTCAAGGCGTCGAGTCACCTCACAAGATGAAACTCGCGACAGCCGGTTGTCCGCGCAACTGCTCGGAGGCTTATGTGAAAGATCTCGGCGCAGTGGCAATTGAAGGCGGCCTTTGGGAAATTTACATCGGTGGCGCGGCGGGCGGCAGCGTGCGCAAGGGCGACTTGCTTTGCACGGTGAAGACACATGACGAAGTGCTGACATTGATGGGTCGCTTCATGCAGTATTATCGCGAGCACGGAAAATATCTGGAGCGCACCTATCACTTCGTCGAGCGCTTCGGCATCGAGACCCTCCGCAAGATTATCGTCGAGGACAGCGAAGGCATCGCCACGCGACTCGACGCTGGAATTCAGCAGGCCGTGGACGCCTACAAAGATCCCTGGAAGGAAGCCGAATTGCCCGCCTATCCCGCGCAGTTCAGCGCACCGGAGTTGGCGCATGCGCTTGCCGTGGCGGAGAACAACGGATGAACCCATGAGCACCATCAACCTCGGCAGCATCGAGAAAATTCCCATCGGCCAAGGGATTTGCTTCAATGTGGACGGAGCGGAAATCGCCGTCTTCCGCCAGCGCGACGGGAAACTTTTCGCCACGCAGAATCGCTGCCCGCACAAGCAAGGCCCCCTTTCCGAAGGCGTGGCTGGTGGCGGCAAAGTCATCTGTCCATTGCACGCGCACAAATTTGATCTCGCCACCGGCGCGGGCAGCGAGCCGCACGAATGCGTGAAGACTTACGCTGTGTGCGAACAGGACGGCAGTATTCACCTGAGTCTATGAGCGCGTTCGATCCAGCAAGATTCGAGGCCGCTCTCCGCCGCTTTGACGAGGCGAATGCGATGGATCCGAACACCGAACTCGTGGACGGAGTTTCGCAATCGCGCGAATTGATTTACGCGCGCCGACTGACCGATTGGGTGCTGCGACTTTCACCCGCCGCCGCCGAACCGTTGCGGCTGGCTGCGCGTTGCCAGCATATTTGCCGCTGGGAAATTCCGCGCAGTCGCTACCCGATGGATCGCGCGGGCTACCTCAAGTGGCGCGCGGAGCTCAAGAAGTTTCACGCCGAGAAATCCGGACAGATCCTGCGCGAAGTGGGTTACGACGAAGAGATGACCGCAACAGTTCAGGCGCTTAATTTGAAGAAGAATTTCCCCACCGACCCCGACAGCCGCATCATCGAGGACGCGCTCTGCCTTGTCTTTCTTGAGTTTCAACTCGCCGAGCTGGCGGCTAAAACGGACGACGCGAAGATGATCAACGCCCTGCGAAAGTCGTTGGAAAAGATGACCGGACCCGCCCGCGACGAAGCGCTCAAACTCAACTACGGCGCGAGAGAATTGGCGCTCGTAAAACAGGCGCTCCAAAATCCATGAACCCGATGCCGTATATTCCGGCGACTGCGCCATTCACGCCGGAGCAACGCGCGTGGCTCAACGGCTATCTGGCCGGACTTTTTTCCGATGCCAATCTCGCAGTGGAATTGCCGGGCAACGGCGCGCCAGCAAAACAGGCCGAGCCGCTGCTCGTGATGTTCGGCAGTCAGAGTGGTTCGGCTGAAGGTTTAGCCAAACGCTTTGCGAAGGATGCTCGAGAACGCGGGTTCGCGCCGCGCACGCTTGCGCTCAATGATTATGCGAAGGCCGACCTCGCACATGAGCCGCGCCTCATCATCATCACGAGCACGTGGGGTGATGGCGAGCCGCCGGATAATGCACTGGAGTGCTGGTCGTGGCTCAACTCCGACACAGCTCCCAAATTGGATCAACTCAACTTCGCCGTGCTCGGGCTTGGAGACAGAAATTACAGCGACTTCTGCGGAGCGGGCAAAAAGTTTGATGAGCGGCTCGTTGCGCTGGGTGCCAAGCGGCTCATAGCACGCGGCGAGTGCGACGTGGATTATGAGGCGAGCGCCAAGTCATGGATGGACGGCGTGTGGCCCGCGCTCCAATCCATCAGTACAGAAACGCTCGCGCCCATCGCCGCGCCGGAAGAATTAAAGGAATCAATCCTTCCGGCGACGGAGAACTCTCTTGCCACCTACAATCGCAATCATCCTTTCCCGGCGCGCCTCAAAACCAATCGCAAGTTGAACAAGCCCGGCTCCACGAAGGACACGCGGCATTTTGAAATCGTGCTTGAAGGCAGCGGCCTCAACTACGAGGTCGGCGATGCGCTCGGCGTATTTCCAAAAAACGATCCGGTGCTCGTCGAGGAATTGCTGGCCGCGCTCGGCTGCAAAGGCGAGGAGCCAGTGAAGGACGCGCATGGCCGCGACAGCTCCTTGCACTCGGCGCTCCTCAACACGTTTGTCATCACGCAGCCACCCCCTTCGCTTGTGAAGGAAGCGGCGATGCGCGCTGGCAATAGCGAGCTGCTCGCGCTACTGGACCCCGCGCGCAAGGCCGACTTTGATAAATGGATTTGGGGTCGCGAGGTGATGGATGTGCTCAAGTCGTGCCCGGCGGCAAAGTTCGCGCCGCAGGAATTCTGCGGTTTCCTTCGCAAGCTCGGCCCGCGTCTCTATTCCATTTCATCTTCGCCCAAAGCGCATCCGGGCGAGGTGCATCTCACGGTCGCAGCGGTGCGCTACGAGAGCCACAGGCGCATGCGCAAAGGCGTCTGCTCGACGTGGCTGGCCGATCGCGTCGCGCTCGACGAATCGCCCGTGCCAGTTTTTGTGCAGACCTCGCATGGCTTTCGCCTGCCCAAGAATGGCGACACGCCCATCATCATGGTCGGTCCGGGCACGGGTATCGCGCCCTTCCGCGCGTTCATTGAAGAACGTCGTGCGATGGGTGCGACGGGAAAAAGCTGGCTCTTCTTTGGCGACCAGCAACACGCCACGGATTTTCTTTACGAGGAAGAATTGGCTGCGTGGCAGAAGGACGGCTCGCTCACGCGCCTGGATCTCGCCTTCAGCCGCGATCAGGCAGAGAAGATTTATGTGCAGGACAGAATGCGAGAACACGCTGGCGAAATCGGGTCGTGGCTGGAGGCGGGCGCGCATTTCTATGTCTGCGGCGACGCCAAGCGAATGGCCAAGGACGTGGACGCGGCGTTGCGCGAGATCATCGCAAAGGCCGGTGGCAAATCTACAGAACAGGCCGCCGAGGTTGTGGCCAAGCTCAAAACCGACCTGCGTTATCAGCGCGATGTTTATTAGATGAACCCTCCGACCCTGCCCATCTCTAACATCAAAGGCGAACCGCTCAATGGCGAGCAGCGCGAATATCTCGACGGATTTTTCACCGGGCTGGCCAATCGCGGCGTCTCGTTTGCTGACGTGTTGCCCAATCCCGCCGCTGCGTCCAGTCAAAGGGAATTGCCCGTCGACCTGATTGCTGAGGAACGCATCAAGCGCGAGTTGCACGGGCTTGATTCTTATCCGCGCCTGCTCGAGCACGCCGCCGCCAACAAGGCGCCGGACAAGGAAGATCTCTTTCGCTTCAAGTGGCACGGCCTCTTTTTTCTTTCGCCAAACAAGGAAGCCTTCATGGCGCGGTTGCGGATTCCCGGCGGACAGCTGAAGAGTTTTCAACTCCGCGAAATCGCACGCACCGCGCAGGAACTCACGACGGGCTACATGCAGATCACCACGCGCTCGAATCTGCAAATCCGACTCATCGAGCCGAAGGATGCGCCGGAAGTGTTGCGCCGCATCCAGTCTGTCGGACTGCACACGCGCGGCACGGGCGCGGACAACATCCGCAATCTCACCGCCAATCCAACGGCCGGTGTGGATCGCCACGAGTTGATGGATACGCTGCCGCTTTGCCGCGAGCTTGGGCAGATGATTCTCAACGACCGCTCGTTTTACGACCTGCCGCGCAAGTTCAACATCGCCTTCGATGGCGGCGGACTGATCGGCGTGGTGGAGGACACCAATGACATCGGCCTGCGCGCTGTCCGCGTGGTGAAGGAGGAAGGGACGATTCTACCGGGGATTTATTTCCGCGTCGCGCTTGGAGGAGCGACTGGCCACAAGGCGTTCGCGCGCGATTTGGGCGTGCTCGTCCGCCTCGAGGAGACGTTGAAGGTGACGGCCGCGCTCATCCGCGTTTACATCGCCCACGGCAATCGCAACGATCGCAAGAAGGCGCGGCTCAAACACCTGCTCGATTCGTGGACACTCGATCAATATCTGGCCGAGACGGAAAAGCTGCTCGGCTATCGATTGCTCCGCGCGCCGCTGGATGCGGCTGGCCAATCACCGCTTGAAGAGGCGCGCGCGTTGCCGGCCGTGCCGCATTCGCACATCGGCGTTTTCCCGCAAAAACAAATCGGGCTGAACTACGTTGGCGTCGCGCTGCCCATCGGACAAATCACGCCCGGACAAATGCTGCGGCTGGCCGACCTCGCGGACAATTACGGCTCCGGCGAAGTGCGGCTCACCGTCTGGCAAAATCTCATCATCCCGAATGTGCCCGACGCCTTTGTGGAGACGCTCAAGAAGGCGCTCGTGAAGATGGGCCTCGACTGGCGGCAGTCCAATTTGCGCAGCGGCTTCGTGGCCTGCACAGGAAATTCCTACTGCAAATTCGCGGGCGCGAACACGAAGAGCCACGCGTTGGAACTCATGGACTGGCTCGACAAGCGATTCCAGCTCGACCTGCCCATCAACGTGCATCTCACCGGCTGCCCGAATTCCTGCGCGCAACATTACATGGGCGACATCGGACTGCTCGGCGCGAAAGTGAAAGTGGAAGGCGAGAGCGTGGAGGGCTACCACGTTTTTGTCGGCGGCGGCTTTGGGAATCATCAGGCGCTGGGCCGGCAGGTTTTCACCGGCGTGTCCTTCCAGAGCCTGAAACCGACGCTGGAAAAAATGCTGCGCGGCTATCTGCGCCACCGCAATGAGGGCGAGAACTTCCAGTCATTCACCCATCGACACGATCTGAACACGCTCCAGCGAATCTTCAGCAACGAGGAGTGAGCCTCTCTTGCTTCGCGGCATGCAACTGATGGTGTCGCTTGCAAAGGGACAGCCGTTGCCTTTTTATGGGTGTCGATGCGCATGAACCTCACCTTTATCACCCGCCGCACTTTCATTTCACTGCTCGCACTCGCCGCGTTTCTGCCGGCGACTCTGCTCTGCGCGGCGGAGGCCCCTCTTCGCGTCGCGTGTGTGGGCGACAGCATCACTCACGGTGCTGGCGTTGAGCAGCGCGAGAAGAATCATTATCCGAAGGTGCTGGGTGAATTGCTCGGCGCGAATTATGAGGTGAAGAATTTCGGTCGCAGCGGTGCGACGCTGCTCAAGAAAGGCGACCTGCCGTACTGGAAGACCGGCGAATTCAAAGGCGCCACCGACTTCGCTCCGCAAATTGTCATCATCAAACTCGGCACCAACGATTCCAAGCCGCAGAACTGGGCGCACAAGGCCGAGTTCGCCGCCGACGCCCGCGCGCGCGTCGAACATTTCCAGTCACTGCCCAGCAAACCGAAGGTGTACGTCTGTCTACCGGTGCCCGTGTACGAAACCAAATGGGGCATCAACGAGACCGTCGTGAAAGGCGAAGTCATCACCACGCTGCAACAGGTCGCCAAGGAAATGAAACTGCCGAGCATCGACCTTTACGCCGCACTCAGCGGCAAAGCGGCGCTGTTCCC
>CAMDOH010000083.1 GCA_945903605.1 Akkermansia muciniphila | reverse complement strand
GCGCGGGAAACGGACGGGTCGTTTTTTTTGGACCATTCCAGAAGCTGCTCCGCAGTGAAATGATTATCAGTGCTGAAAACGGCGTCGATGATGGCTTGTCGCTGGGAAGTCAACCGGAGGTTCTTGCCCTCCAAGAACCGCACGAATCTTTCCTTGGCATCCCGCCTGTCGACAACGGCCATTCGCCTGACTATGCCGATTCAATCGCAGTCGTCAACGCGGCAATGATTGCACTTTCCGATGGAAGCCCGCGCAAGGCTGCGTGATGATGGCGGGGTTATGCGGATTGAAATCATCAATACCGGATCGGAACTGATGCTGGGCAACGTGTTGAACACGCATCAGCAATGGCTCTGCAAACAACTGGCGGATGTGGGCTGGATCGTGGAACGGCAAACGGCGATTTCCGACGATGGAAAAAGCATCTGCAACGCGGTGCGCGAATCGCTTGGCCGAGCGGAACTGGTGATTGTGACGGGTGGATTGGGGCCGACCTCCGACGATATCACTCGCGATGAGATCTCCAAACTGCTGAGCCGGCCGCTCGCCGTAGATGCGGCTGTGAAAAAACACATCGTCGATTTCTTTGCCAAGCGCGGAAGAGAAGCCCCCGCGCAGACACTCGTTCAAGCGCAGGTTCCCGAAGGCGCCATCGTGATGACCAATCAACACGGCACCGCGCCCGGTCTGGCATGGGTGCTCGATCCGAATCCGTTCAGGGAATCAAGTCGGGCCGTGCTGCTGATGTTGCCCGGCCCGCCGCGCGAATTGAAACCGATGTTCACGGCACAATCATTGCCATGGTTGAAAACGGTTCTGTCCACGCCGGTGAGTTTTGCCGTGCGCACTTTGCGGAGCACGGGCATTGGTGAATCCGATGTCGAAGCGAACATTGCCGGTCCGCTCGCGAAGCTCGTCGCGCACGGATTGGTGATCGGCTATTGCGCAAGAACGGGTGAGGTGGATGTCCGCCTTTCGGCTCGTGGCGATCACGCGAAGGGAATCGTGCTCGAAGCGGAACAGATTGTGCGGACGCTTTTGGGCGCGGCCCTCTACGGCATCGATGAAGAACGGATTGAAGAAGTGATCATCCGGCAATGCGCGAACGGAGGTCAGACGCTCGCTTTGGCAGAATCCTGCACGGGAGGACTCATCGCGCATCGACTGACGAACATCTCGGGAGCATCAGCCGTTTTGAAAGTGAGCTGGGTCACTTACAGCGCCCAATCCAAATTGAGTCTGTTGGGAGTCAGTGAACAGACGCTGGCGGGGCATGGAGCGGTGAGCGAAGCGGTGGCGCGCGAAATGGCCGAGGGCGCGCGACTCAACAGCAAAGCCGACTACGCCATCGCAGTGACAGGATTTGCCGGGCCGGATGGCGGGACAGACGTCGATCCTGTTGGCACCGTTTACATCGCGCTGGCTTCGCGGTGTGGGACGCAAGTGTCGCGACGAATCAATCGTTACGAGCGCGAGACATTCAAACACGTCACAGCGCAGCAGGCTTTGGAACTGCTACGTCGGGAACTGCTGGGGCTTCGCCAACTTGAGGGGAAGAAATAACGGAGAGATTAAACGCCGTTGCTGCCGATGGCCTCGACAGGGCAACCCTGCAAGGCTTCTTCACACAACTTCTCCTCATCGGGAGTCTCGGGCTGTTTGTACACGTAGGAGTGTCCGCCGTCGTCGTTGCGTTTGTAATTCTCGGGAGCGGTCTCGCGGCACAGGTCGCAGTCAATGCACTGATTGTCCACGTAGAATTTGCCTGCGGCACCTTCTGGATATTTATTAGCTAAGTCTGCCATATCAACGGGCGGCAATTTGCCCTGCATCCAGACAAAATCAAGAGGGAATAGCAGAATTCAATTCAGCTGTTGGTGAGCGGCGGAGTGATTAACGGCACTAATCGCAGTGACATTTTGGGGAAAACCCAAGGAAGAGGTCTCTTTATTGCCAGCGAAAGGCGCGGACGGTCTCCTGGATCAAGTCCAGAAACACATCCGGTTGCAGGCCGAGCAGAATGATTCCAGTCACGCAGATGGCCAGTGAGATCTTCAATGGCAACGAAGTGGGGATAGGCGCGGCTGGGGCGGTAGCACGCGACAAAGCTACATCGCTGGGCCAATACACGGCGCGGATGATGCCGAAGAAAAATGCCAGAGACGCCACGATGCAGGCCAGCGCGATGCCAAGCAGCCAGTAGTAAGCGGCGTTGTTCACGGCCATCTCCAAGAGTAATTGCAGCAGCAGGAATTTTCCGAAGAAACCCGCCAGCGGTGGGATTCCCGCGAGAGAGACGATGGAAAGAGTCAACGTCAGTGCCAGGCCGGGTGATCGTTTGTGCAAGCCATTGAGGATTTCCGATCGCTCATCTTCACCTTCTTTGGAGATCAATCCTATCACGGTGAAGGTCGCCATGGCGGCAAACAGATAGGCGGCCAGATAAAACAGGATCGCTTTCGTTCCATCGAATCCTTTGGCCATGGCGATGACACCGATGAGCAGGTAACCCGCGCTGGAGATGCCGATGTAGGCCATCAGGCGTTTCAATTGCCGCTGCCAGATGGCGCATAGGGAACCGTAGATCATCGAGAAGGCGGCCAGCGCAGCGAGTGCGTCGAGCAGAAATCCTGTTTCCGGTCGCGACGTGTGGCGCAGCAATCGCATCAGCAATGCGAACCCAGCGATTTTGGATCCGACGGCGAGAAAGGCGGTCACCGGAGTGGGCGAACCTTGATAAACATCCGGTGCCCAAAGTTGGAATGGCACGATGGCGATCTTGAAACCCAATCCTGCGACGACCAGCAACAAGCCCGCGTTGAACAGCATCAGATTGGGAAGCGGATCCAGTTTAGAGATTTCACGCAGCGACATCGTTCCAGAGCCGGCAAAAATAAGACTGATGCCGAATACCATCAAACCAGTGGCCACACCGCCGAGAATCAGATATTTCGCGCCTGCTTCCAGTGAACGAGTTTCGTGCCGCTGAAAACTGGTCAACACGTAGAAGGTGACCGTGATCAATTCGACCGACACAAACAGCATCACGAAGTCGTTGGCCGATGCGGCAAAAAGCATTCCCACCAGCGCGAAGAGGATGAGCGCACAGAATTCACCGGGGCCAGCTCGCAGGCGTTCGACAAACGGTGCGGACATCGCCAATACAAACGCGGCTGATGCCAGAAAGAGTCGCTTCAGGCAGATCGCAAATCCGTCCTGCACAATTCCGCCGCCGAACCCGTGCAACGTGGTGGTGGTATCCACCCCCATCGCAAAACAATGGGCGATGAGCAACACGACCAGTGCCGCCGCCGCCACGAGCGGCAGATGACGACGCTTGTCGGCAGGAAGCCAGAGTGAACCCAATAGGATAGTCGCGCCGATCAGCGTCACGACCACTTCGAGTGTGATGAGTTGCAGATTCATCGTTTGGCGACGGGCGGGATGGGCATCGGCGTGACTGCCTGACTCCGGTTGGAGAATGGTTGCAGAATGGTTTTCAAACTAGGCTCGATGCGTCGCACAAGCCAGTTCGGGCAAACTCCAAGCCAGATGAGCGCAGCGAGCAGAATGACAAAAGGAAGGCGGTTGCCGGCGGCATCGCACATCACCCCATCGGGCTTTGTGATGGGGCCGTGCCAGATGGCGCGGATGGCGCGCAGCATGTATATCGAGCCGATCACCAACGCGCCCCAACAGGCGATGATGACGGGCACTTTATGTTCCTTCCAAGCACCGAAGAAAACGCTGAGTTCGCCGACAAAGTTTCCAAATCCCGGCAGGCCGCAACCGGCGAACAATGCCATGATCATGCAGGTGCCCAGAAACGGCAGCTCGCGCAACAAGCCGCCGTACCTGCCGATCTCCAGCGTCTTGGTTTGTTGATAGAGATAGCCGCTCAGTCCAAATGACAGCGCAGCGAGTAGGCCGTGCGCGATCATCACAAACACCGCTCCGGTCACGCCGATCAAGTTCAGGCTGGCGATGCCGAGGAAGACAATCCCCATGTGCGCCACGCTGGAATTGCCGAGCAGCAGGTTGATGTTCTTTTGTTTCAGCGCGACGAGTCCGCAATAGAGAATATTGCCCAAGCACAACCAAGCGAGGATCTGCATCCAGAGTTGCGCTGCGTCGGGCATCAATGGCAGGGCGATTCGCAGCAGGGCGAAGAGGCCGAATTTTTTGATGACACCGGCGTGCATCATGGCCGTTCCTGTTGGCGCAGCGGCGTAGCCCAACGGCGCCCAAGTGTGAAACGGCCAGAGCGAGACCAGTATTCCCAGTCCGAATAACAGCAGCGGAAAGATGTAATTCTGCGCCGGTAAACTGATCGGATGATTGACGGCGAATCCCATGATCTCAGGCAGATCAAAACTCTTGGCGCCCGTCTGGATGTACAACGCGATCAGTCCCGCCAATGTCAGCAGCGCACCTGCGCTCAGGTACAGCGTGATTTTGTATGCGGCGTAGTTTCGGTCTTTGCCGCGTCCCCAAACGCCGATCATGATGAATGTCGGCACCAGCGCCAGCTCGTGCAGAACGTACATGCTGACCAGATCGAGCGAGGCAAATGCACCCAGAATTCCGCCGGTCATCAACAAGAGCAGGATGTAATATTCCTTCTCGCGTTCAACGATGTCTTTGGAGAGGCAGCACGCCGCGAATGAAACGATCGCTCCCATCCAAATCAAGCCGAGGCTCAAGCCATCCACACCGAGGTGAAAGCTGATGCCGAGCGTGGAGGACCAGGGAATCTTCTGTTCGAATTGATAACCGGCTATCGCCGGATCAAATTTGAAAAACGCGATTGTCGCCAAGATCGCCGAAACCAATGTTGCCAGCAATGCGCCCCAACGCGTTCGGAGTTGCGACGTGTTCGGCACGAGCAACAAAAGCGCCGCCATCAACAGCGGGCTGAGGACGATGTAGGTGAGGATCGTCATGAGTTCACAGAATGTACCGCCAGAAAAGCAGGGCCGTTGCCAGCGCGATGAGTAATGCGTACGTCTGCACGTTGCCCGTCTGCATCAATCGAAGTAGTCCGCCGCCGAGTTCGGCTGCCAGGCTCAAGCCTTTGACGCCCGCTCCGGCGATGATCCAGCGATCAAACCAATCGGCCACCGTGGCGAGCAATTCCTGTGTCCAGCGGTTGAGCCACTCGTAACACTCGTCGAAATAAAATCGGTCTCGCATCCAGTGTGCCATCGCTCCAAGTCGCGTGGTCAGCGAATCGGCTGTCGCATTTGCATAAAGGGTCCACGCTGCGATCAATCCAATCGCAAAGGCGCCAAGGCCCGCTGCCATCGCCACTGTGTGATTGCCCAGTTCGGTTTTGCCGAGCGCCACCTCATAGAGTTTGTCGATGCCGATGAATCCGCCAGCGATCGTCAGCACGGCGAGGAATACCAGCGGCAGGGTCATCACTGATGGCGATTCATGCGCGTGACTGGCGGGATCGGATTTGGCTGGGTTGATGAACGCCACAATCACGAGTCGAAACATATAAAATGTGGTGAGCACAGCAACGATCGAGGCGATGACAAAGAGCGGCATATTATGGCCGAGTGCGAGCGCGAGGATTTCGTCTTTGCTGAAGAAACCGCTGAAGGGAGGGACTCCGCAGAGCGCGAGTGTGGCGATGAGAAATGTCCAGAAGGTCACGGACATCTTGGATTTCAGTCCACCCATTTTCCAGATGTCCTGCTCGTGGTGCAGCGCGTAGATGACCGAGCCTGCACCGAGGAAAAGGAGCGCCTTGAAAAAGGCGTGTGTGGTGAGATGGAACATCGCCGTAGCCGGTCCGCCAAGTCCGACGGCCATCACCATGTAGCCCAATTGCGAAAGGGTGGAGTAGGCGAGGATGCGTTTGATGTCGTTTTGCTGCACGGCCATGAGCGCGGCGAGTATGGCGGTGCCGCCGCCGATCCATGCGATGACGCTCAATGCTTCCGGTGTGAAGAGTATGAAAACGCGGCAGAGCATGTACACGCCGGCGGCCACCATCGTCGCAGCGTGAATCAGCGCGGAGACGGGCGTGGGGCCTTCCATTGCGTCCGGCAGCCAGACGTGCAACGGGAATTGCGCGGATTTGCCGACGCAGCCGCAAAAGATGAGGAGTCCCGTGCCGGTTCCAAGTGCGCCCAGCGCCAGTGGGTTTGCCTTCATGATGTCGGCGATGCTGCTGAAGTTGATCGTGCCAAGCGCAGCCCAGACCATGAGAATTCCCAAGAGGAAACCAAAGTCGCCGATGCGGTTTGTGATGAAGGCTTTCTTGGCTGCGTCGGCTGCGGATGCGCGTTCGTACCAGTGGCCGATGAGCAGGTAGCTCGAGACGCCGACCAATTCCCAAAAGATGAACATCTGGACAAAATTCCGTGCGAGCACAATGCCGAGCATCGAGAACATGAACAGGCTCAGACCAGCGAAGTATCGGGAAACCGACCGGTCGGCGCGCATGTAGCCCCATGAATAGATGTGGATCGCGCTTCCAACGCCGGTGACGACGAGCAGCATGAGCTGGCTCAACGCGTCGAGCGTGACGCCGAAATCCACTTTGAAATCGCCGATGGAAAGCCAGTTGGGATTGAGAGTCTCTGGTGCAGTCGCGCCGCGGAGTTGATTGAAAATCAACGCGCTGATGAGGAACGCGCCGAGTGAAGCGCCGATCGAAATGCCGGCGCTGACACTGGCGTTCCGTCGAGTAAACAACGCGATGGCCACAGCCGAGGCCAGCGGAAGGAACAGCGCGATGAGGGCCAGCGGCGCCATGTCCGGCAGGCTACTCAATGGATTTGGCAATTCAGCGATCACTAGAGTTTGAGCGAATTGAGGTCAGCGACATCGGTGGATTGTTTTCGTCGGCAGATGGCGACGATCAAGGCCAACCCGACGGCGACTTCTGCAGCCGCGACGGTGATGACGAAGAAAACCAGGATCTGGCCATCGAGCTTGTTGAGGAAATGCGAACAGGCAACGAGGGCGAGATTGGCGGCGTTGAGCATCAACTCCAACCCCATGTACATCACAATGAGATTTCGCTGAATGATGACACCCAGTAGCCCCAAACAGAAGAGCAGGGCGCACACAATCAAGTAATGTTCCAGCCCGACACTTTTCATTTGGCCTCCTTCCGGCTCAATAAAATCACGCCGATCATTGCCACGAGCAGCAGGACTGAAACGATTTCAAAGGGTAGTAGGTATTTGCTGAAAAGCAATTGGCCGAGCAGTTTTGTATCGCCGATGGCGCGCTTTGCCGGAGCCTCGACTATGCCGCTGCCCGCGATGCTCAACACGAGCATCACGCCCAGTCCCATCACGGAAACGAGTCCTGTCACCAGTGCGACTTTGCGGACATGCGTGTGTTCAGCCTCTTTCAAATCCAGCAGCATGATGACGAACAGGAACAGCACCATCACTGCGCCGGCATAGACTAGGATTTGCACCGCTGCCAAAAAGAACGCCTGCAACAGGATGAATAATCCCGAGATGGAGATCATCGTCAGCACGAGAAACATCGCGCTGGTGACGGGGTTGCGGCTGAACGGATTCGCCACGCAGAGGAAACCGAACAGCAGTGTCAACGCCGCAAAGATGTAGAAAAGCGTGGTCTCCATTTCGGTTCAGTCCTTCAACGGAAAAGTCTCCTGTTCCTTCGCTTCATCCAATTTGTGTTTCCATTTCTGGATGCCGCCGTGTGTGCCGCCCAGTGCCAGCAGTTTCTCTTTGTCGTAAATCAGCTCTGCGCGCGTGGTGCCGGTGAGTGAATAATCCTTTTGCAGAAAGATGGCTTCCTCGGGACAAACTTCCTGGCACAACCCGCAAAAGATGCAGCGCAGCATGTTGATCTCGAATTCAGCGGGCATCTTTTCCGCGTTGGGACGATCGGCAGATTTTCCAGCGGGACCGGGCGGGATGATCTTGATCGCCTTCGGCGGGCAGACAAATTCGCAGAGTTGGCAGGAGACGCATTTGGTGTGGCCGTCCTGATCGCTCACCAGATACGGCGCGCCACGGTATCCCGTCGGAACAGTCCAGCGCTCTTCCGGATACTGCATGGTGGCTTTGAGTTCAAAGCCTGCCTGTTCTTTGCCGTACACTTCCGAACGTTTCCAAGAAAAGAAATGGCGCGCGGTCACCTTGAAACCCGACCAGATGGCTGGCAGGTACAGGCGCTCAAACCAGCGCAAATTGGCCCTTTCAACTATTTTTCCCATTTGAAAATCAGTTTCGATTCAACAACAACAGCACCAGTGCCGTCACCACAATATTCGCCAGACCCAACGGTATAAACCGTTTCCAGCCCAGATCCATCAACTGGTCATAACGAAAACGCGGAAGCATCCAGCGCACCCAGATGAAGAGCAGTAGCAGTCCCAGCGTCTTGCCGAGGAACACGCCGATGTGCGCGGCACTCAATAGCAGGCTAGTGGCTGGTTGATCCAGTCCCCAAAACGGAAGCGTCCAGCCACCGAAGAACAGGGTCACCATCATTCCTGACACCGCGACCATCGCCGCGTATTCGCCCATGAAAAAAAGCCCGAACTTCATCGAGCTGTATTCAGTGTTGTACCCTGCCACCAGTTCGGATTCCGATTCGGGCATGTCAAATGGCAACCGGTTGGTCTCCGCAAATGCCGCGACCAAAAACATCGCGAAGGAGACGGGTGCATACAGGATGAACCAACCGTGCTTGGCTTGATAATCGATCACCGCTCCCAGATTGAGGTCTCCCACCATCATGAAAACTGGAATGACACTCAACCCCATCGCGATTTCGTACGAGATCATCTGTGCGCTGGAACGGATGCCGCCGAGGAACGGGTACTTCGAATTCGCCGCGTAGCCAGCCAGCACAATGCCGTACACGCTCAGCGACACGATGCCGAAGGTGTAAAGAATGCCGACATTGAGATCGGCGATGACCATCTTTTCCGCACCAAGTTTAGAGCCGAAGGGAATCACGGCGATCGTCAACAACGCCGGAACCATCGCCAATACCGGTGCGAGCCAGAAATAAATGGTCCGCACGTGGCTGGGCGAAAAATCTTCCTTCAAGAACAGTTTCAGTCCGTCTGCCAGCGGTTGGAAAATTCCCAATCGCTGCAACAATGGGCCGATCACCGGCAAATATTTGATGAAGGGAGGCGCGGTGCGATTGGGGCCGACTCGATCTTGAATGAACGCCGAGACCTTGCGCTCCACCAACACCGTGTAGGCCACGATCGGCAGCAACACCAAGAATATCGCCGCCAAAATCTTCAACAGGCTGAACAGCGCGAGTTGCTGTCCCGCCGAGAGCCCTGCGATTAAATTATTGATCCAATCCATGCTGCGAAATCAAATTTGAACCGTCTTGCCGCTGTCACCAATCTCGGCCCATTTCAATCCAGCAAAGGCCGGCACCTCCGCCGTCATCTGGTTGAACAACCCCTCGATGCTTGAGAATCCGTTCTGACCGGTGACGTTGTGTGTGACCTCATGCAGAAATTCCCACTCGGGCCGTGCGTCGCCTTTCGGCTCCACGGATTTCATGAACTTCTGCACGCGGCCTTTCACATTCGTGAACGTGCCGCGCTTCTCCGCGTGGGCGCAACCCGGCAGGAGAATGTGCGCCGCCGCCGTGGTGGCGTTTGGTAAAATATCGCTTACGATGAGCGTCTCCAGTTTCGCCAACAGATCGGCGCCGATGCCGTGCTTCGTCACGTCCTCACCGAAAACGATGAGCGTTCGGATGGCGCCGCTGCGAATGCCGTCGGCGATCTTTTTCAGATTGGAACCCATCTCCGCAGCCGCGATTCCCGTGAGCCGCGCGCCGTTCGTGTTCGAATTCTTGTCGGCGCTGACGAGCAATTTGTCGCCCAGTCCAACTCGCGGCACGGAATCAGTCATGCAACAAAATCTCTTCGCCAGCTTCGAGAGCAGATAAAGCTCTTCATTCGTCTGTCGCGCAGAACCGACGATGGCGACGGAGCCTTGCGGAACCTTCGCCAGCTTATCGGAAATCTCATTCAACGCAGCGGCCCATGTGGATTTCTGACCGCGCACGAGCACCTCTTTCAACCGATCGTCGCGATTGATCCACTTGTAATTGAGCCGGCCGGAATCGCACATCCACGTCGAATTAACGGCGTCGTTCTGCCGCGGCTCGTAGCGATA
>CAMDOH010000082.1 GCA_945903605.1 Akkermansia muciniphila | reverse complement strand
CAAGGAACACCGGGTGAACTTGAGCCTGTCCCAAATGCTACAGATTGTGAGCGTCAACGCGTTTGAGCAAGTGCCTATGGCTGAGCTGTTTGCCAATATCGGCTCTCAAGATGAGGCTACCGCCTCTCGTAACCAGTTGATGCTGTGGGACTAATATCCGGATGGTTATGTTGCTCCATACATGGCGAACAAAACGTCGGCAGGCTGATTCCGTCTGAACGAACCAGTCTTCAAGGCCAGCTCCGTGACAGTTTCAGAGGAACCGGCGAGAGCCAGGTTGTCGTTCAGTTCGCCGGACTTCAGCCAAGTTACTCCGCCATCGTAAAGGTCGTGGTTTCCTCGTGGGGGTGTTGAACCGGAACCCCA
The DNA here is from genome assembly GCA_945903605.1 of Akkermansia muciniphila. Classification (GTDB taxonomy): domain Bacteria; phylum Verrucomicrobiota; class Verrucomicrobiia; order Limisphaerales; family UBA1100; genus CAMDOH01. The sequence continues at coordinate 10,070 of CAMDOH010000082.1, read as the reverse complement.
GTCACCAATCTCTCCGAGCCGAGTCCACACCCACGATTGAGGAATGAGAAAAGGAGCCGAGTCGCAGTCGATCGAGTCAGTTTCTTGTCGGCTGATTGCACGTTCTTTGATCAGTCGCTCCTTGGACTTCTGAATTTGCTCAAGAAGCTTGTCCGCGGGTGCGTCGCCCGGAAGCTGATCGACCAGCTTTCCCTGCACCGCGAGTTGTAGCACCAGCTCGCGCATCTTCGCCACCGCCTCGGGCGCGTCGGCGAACTGGTCGAACTTTGCAAAGAAGGTTGCCAGCGTCATGCGGTCTTGGTCTGAAATTCTCGTTTGCTTTCCATGTGGTGGCGCGGCACCGTGAATTCGGGTCTGCGGTGTCTGAACGTCGGCTTCATGCCGTCGGAGGGTAACCTCCTTAGGACACAGGCGGGCCTATTTTATTTTCTGCGGTCAACGGTTTCCTGGGAGTGTAGTAGTTCCGGCTGCCTTCATATTTCTCCGCGTCGTAGAGGTCCAGCACGAGGGAGATGCGTTCGCGGACGAAGTCGTAGTAGCGCGTGTCGCCTCGCTCGAAGACCCGCTGGACGGTCCAGCCGAGGTAATCCGGCACGCAAAGCAGCGGTTCGGTGCGCGGGTTCTGCACGTTGAAAACGATCTCCGAGGAGATGACCGCGGCGTCCTGGTTTTTGGTGAAGCGTTCGCGCGCCTTGTTCATGGCGAGTTCGAGGACGTGGTTGCGGGTGGTCTTGCCGCGCTCGGCGATATTGATGACCAGCCGCCGGCCCAGTTTGAGTTTACTCTTCAGCAGGTGGGACAGGAGGTCGGCGTAAAACTCGGAGTCCTTGCCATTATGCTTGCGGGCGAAGAGCGCGGGGATTTTCCGGCCCATCACCATTTCAAGCGAGCAATCCGTGTCACGAATCCATTTGAACAACCGCTCGCGAACTTCCGGCGGATCGTCTTTGGCGTGGAAGTGGAAACCGCCGGACTGAACGCGCTTGGCGACACTGGGAATGCGGTTGAGGTAATCGTCCGTCTCGACCGAGCGGCAGAGTTGCTCGACCTGCCCGCGAACCTCGGGAACGGGAGCAGCAAACTCGACCATGCCGAGACCGAAGCCGAGTGAAACCCCATCCCGCCCTAGAATCGGCACGCGGCCTTTGCCGAAGAAGGTGGTGTCGCCGACTTCGTCGAGGAAGCGGTGGGCTTTTTCGAGTGGAGTCATGCCTTGGCTTCCTCTTCGCGCGCCCATTCGAGGAGCTTGGCTTTGAGCAGTTCCTTCGAGGGGAGGTAGAGTTGGTATTCCTTGGCGTGGATGTTGGCGTCCTTGGGGAGCGTCAGTTCCACCACGGCGTCGTTTTTCTCCCGGCAGAGCAGCAGGCCGATGGTGGGATTCTCCTCCGGCAGTTTCACGTGGCGATCATAGTGGTTCACATACATCTGCATCTGCCCGAGGTCCTGATGCATGAGCTTGTCGAGCTTCAGGTCGATGACCAGATAGCAGCGCAGGAGCCGGTTGTAGAAGACGAGGTCGAGAAAGTAGTGGTCGCCATCGAAGGTGAAGCGCTTCTGGCGGGCCTCGAAGAGGAAGCCTTTGCCCAGCTCCAGGAGGAACTTTCCCAGATGGGTGATAATGGCCGTCTCGAGATCGGACTCGGAGTAGCTTGCGCGCTCGTCGAGGCCGAGGAATTCGAGGACGAGCGGTTCTTTGAAGAGGTCTTCGGGGCGGGTGATGATCTGGCCTTCCTTCGCCAGCTTGCGGATGCCCGCCTTGTCGCGGCTGAGGGCGAGGCGTTGGTAGAGACAGGAGGCTTTCTGACGGCGGAGTTCCGGCAGTGACCAGCCTTCGTTGGTGGCTTCGATTTCGTAGAAGCTGCGCTCGTCGGGGTCTTTGACGGTGAGGAGTTCGACGTAGTGGGACCAGCTAATGGTGAATGGGTTGCCGAATTGCCCAGAGGGCGTCTGGGCGATTGCCAATTTTCCAGAAGGCTTCTGGACAATTTGAACCCGGTCCGACCACAGCAGGTAAAAACTCCTCATGGCGGCGAGATTACTTTTCGAGAATCCCCGCCCAAACTCCTCGGTCAATCGGACCGAAAGTTCCTTCAGCAGTTCGGTGCCATACGCCGCCCGCTTCTCGCCCTTCTGCTCATGCTCCACGATACGTCGGCCAATCTCGAAGTTTGTGAGCACCTGAAAAGTATCGACCACCGATGCGACGCCACGGCGGGCGGACTGGATGAGTTGCCGCACCTCGGCGATGAGCGGGGCGAGGCCGTCGGGCTTGGCCTTTGCGACGCCGGAGCGTTTGGCGGGTGCGGTTTTCTTGGGGAGTGTGGTTTTCTTTTTCATCGGGTGAGAGCTTCCATGAGTTGCGCTTTGAGAGCGTTCCGTGTCTCGGCGATCTGGGCGAGGAGCTTTTCGTATTCGGGCAGGAGGTGGTCCACGTCGCCGGGGCCGGTGTCGGGGTTATGCGGGTTCTTGAGGTCGAGGTTGAAGTTGCCGGCCTTGATGGTGTCGATGGAGACGCGCCAAGCCTGCTCGTTTTCCACGCGGGATTTGAAACCGTCTTTCTCCTCACCCCACCAGGCGCGCTCGCCCTCGAACTCCTCGATGCGGATGGGTTTGCCTTTGTTGTAGCTCTTGGCGCCGGGCGGATAGGGGTGCTCGTAATACCAGACGTGGGTGGTGGGCGCGCCCTTGGTGAAGAAGAGGAGATTGGTGCGGATGCCGGTGTAGGGATTGAAGACGCCGTTGGGCAGGCGGACGATGGTGTGGAGGTTGCACTCGGTGAGGAGGGCTTCCTTGATGCGGGTCTTGACGCCTTCGCCGAAGAGGGTGCCGTCGGGCAGCACGAGTCCGGCTCGGCCGCCGGGCTTGAGGATCTTCATGAGGAGCACGAGGAAGAGGTCGGCGGTCTCGCGGGTGCGGAACTCGGCGGGGTAGTTGGACTCGATGCCGTCCTCCTCCATGCCGCCGAAGGGCGGGTTGGTGACGATGACATCCACGCGCTCCTTCGGGCCCCAGTCGCGCAGGGGGCGGGCGAGGGTGTTGTCGTGGCGGACGTTGGAGGGAACGTCGATGCCGTGCAGGAGGAGATTGGTCATGCACAGGACATGCGGGAGGTGCTTCTTCTCGATGCCGGCGAAGCAATCCTGGATGGTGCGCTCGTGGGCCTCGGTCTTGGCCTGCTGGCGCAGGTGCTCGATGGCGCAAACGAGGAAGCCGCCGGTGCCGCACGCGGGGTCGAGGATGGTCTCGCCGAGACGGGGATCGACCTGCTCGACGATGAACTGGGTGACGGCGCGCGGGGTGTAGAACTCGCCGGCATTGCCCGCCGACTGGAGATCTTTGAGAAGCTTTTCGTAGATGTCGCCGAACATGTGGCGGTCATCGGAGGCGTTGAAGTCGATGCCGTTGATCTTGTTGATGACCTAGCGCATCAACGTGCCGTTCTTCATGTAGTTGTTGGCACCGTCGAAGGCGGCCTTGATGAGCGTGACGATGTCGCCGCTGCCGGAGAGGACCTTCAATTTGGGCAGCAGGTCGTTGTTCGCAAAGGCGAGGAGCGCATCGCCGGTGATGCCTTCTTCATCGGTGGCCCAGTTGGACCAGCGAAGTTCCTTGGGCAGAGGGGATTTGTAGTTGTCGCGGAGGACTTCCATTTCCTTTTCGCGATCGTCGAAAATCTTCAGGAAGAACATCCAGCCGAGCTGGGCAAGGCGCTGGGCATCACCATCGACACCGGCGTCTTTGCGCATGATGTCCTGGATGGTTTTGATGAGGTTGGAGACGTTGGGCATGGGTCAGGCAGCCTGTTGATAAAGGGCGGTTTCGAGTTCGCGGATGGCGGCGAGGTAGCCGTCGCGGCCACCGAAGAGTTTGACGATTTCCACGGGAGTGCCGTGGGCGGTGAGCGGGTCCACCTTGAGAATCTCCAGCGACTCGACACTCTTGATACCGCTGTCAGCATATTTCTGGAGCAAGGTATCGAGGACCGCGCGGGCTTTGTCGCCATACTTGGCGAAGACGTTGCGTTTTTTCACCTTCTCGGCGCGCTCCTTCCGCGTGAGCGGCGGGGCGTCGAAGGCGACATGGCAGATGAGGTCGAAGGCGTCGTAGTCGCGCCCCACCTGCTCGGCGAGCTCTTCGAGGAACACGCCCTTGGCGGCAAGCTCATCCAAGATAGCCTGTTTCTTTTCGGCGTCGTTCCAGACGGTGAGGAAGGCGTTGAGTGAGGCGTAGGACTGGCGGACGGTTTTGCGGGAGTAGTCCTTGAGCGATTCGGTGATGAGCTTGCCGTGCTCGTCGAGATATTGAACGCGCTCGGTGGCGACGCGGACCTCGACTTTGTTCACGTAGTATTTGATTGGTCGAGTGCCGCCGGTCTCTTCACCTCCCAGAGAATCTACGATGGTGCCACCGGGTGGCTCTTCCTCGCCGCCTTCGGCGGGTTCGTCGGGCGGGACGACGGTCTCGCCTTCCTTGGGCTCGTAAATCTGCACGGGGTCGCCATCGAAGTCAGGGTCCGCGAAGAGCGCGGTGGCCCGTTTGAAATCCATGATGGTGAAAAACAGCTTGTTGTAATCCTCGTTGATGCGGGTGCCTCGCCCGATGATCTGTTTGAACTCGGTCATGGAGGCGATGCGCTTGTCCAGGACGATGAGATGGCAGGTCTGGGCATCCACGCCGGTGGACATGAGCTGCGAAGTGCAGGCGATGACGGGATAGGTAGATTCTGGGTCGATGAAGTTATCGAGCTGAGCCTTGCCTTCGTCGTTGTCGCCGGTGATACGCATGACGTATTTGGCGTTGGCGGCGGCGAGGTCGGGATTGGCGTTGACCAGGGCCTGCCGCATGCGCTCGGCGTGCTCGATGTTCTCGCAAAAGATGATGGTCTTGGCGAAGCGGTCGGTCGCCTTGAGGAACTCCGTGACCTTGGCAGCGACGACGGCGGTGCGCTTCTCCAAGATCAGATTCCGGTCGAAGTCGCGGTCGTTGTATTCGCGGTCCTCGATGACCAGACCGTATTTGTCGGTCTGACCATCCTCGGGCCGCCAACCGTCGAGGTCCTTGTCGAGGCCGATGCGCACGACTTTGTAGGGCGCGAGGAAACCGTCGCTGATGCCCTGTTTGAGCGAGTAGGTGAAGAGAGGGTCGCCGAAGTATTCGATGTTGGAAACAGCTTTCGTCTCCTTGGGCGTGGCGGTGAGGCCGATCTGGGTGGCGGAGGAAAAGTATTCAAGCACCTGCCGCCAGCGGGCGTCGTCGGCCGCGCTACCACGATGGCACTCGTCCACCAGCACCAAGTCGAAGAAGTCGCGGGAGAACTGCTTGTAGATGTTCTGCTCTTCTTCGGTGCCAGTCACGGCTTGGTAAAGGCACAGATAAATCTCGAACGACTTGTCCACCGTGCGGTTGGTGATCTTGGTCATCGCCGTGCCGAAGGGCTTGAAGTCGTTCGTCTTCGTCTGGTCGGCAAGGATGTTGCGGTCAACGAGGAACAAGATTCGTTTCTTGGCCCCGGACTTCCAAAGCCGCCAGATGATCTGGAAAGCGGTGTAGGTCTTGCCCGTGCCGGTGGCCATCACGAGCAGGATGCGGTTTTCGCCACGGGCGATGGCATCCACGCTGCGATTGATGGCGGTGAGTTGGTAGTAGCGCGGTGCCTTCTGCGATCCGTCGTCGTGGTAGTCGTGAGCCGCGATGGCCTCCTGCGCCACGGTATAACCCTTGGCCTTGCGGTAGCGCGCCCACAACTCGTCTGGGCTGGGAAATTCGTCGAGGGATATTTCGCGGGTGACCGGGCCGGTGGTCACGGTGCGGTCGTGTTCGAGGAAGGCATCACCGTTCGAGCTGTAGGCGAAGGGGATGTCGAGGATCTCGGCGTATTCCAGTGCCTGTGGCATGCCTGCCCCGACGGCGTGGTTGTTGTCCTTCGCCTCAACGACGGCCAGCGGGAGGTTCGGCTTGTAGGAGAGAATGTAGTCGGCCTTCTTCGCTTCGCCGCGTTTCACCGTTTTACCGCGAACGATGACACGGCCTTTCGTGAAGTAGGCCTCCTCACGGACTTGAGCCAGCAAGTCCCACTTCCCCGGTGCGACTATCGCTGGGGTGATGAACTTGCTGCGGATGTCAGTCTCGGTGAGGGCTTTTTTGTTCATGCAGCTAGGGCGAGTTCGGACGCGCCGCGTTTTTTGCGAACGGGTTCTTTTTTGCCAAGGAACCAGTCGGAGTCGTTGAATGGCGGGTTGGCGAGGAGTTGTCTTTCGCTGCGCAAATGACCTGCCAAGTGGCTTCGTGGATTGGGTTTTGCGCTCACGCGCATCGCGGTGTCGGCGCGGAGGCTATCGGCGGCGGACCAGAGGTCGGTTTCAATTTGGACGAGATTGTCCATGAGTCGTTGGGCTTATGCAGCAAGACTGAAGTTTTCGCTGACGATCTACCGGAGCGTCTCCTCGGCCACGGGCAGGAGGTTCGCCATTTCTGGTCGTGGTTGCTGTTCCGTTGATACGCGAACAGTAGCGGGACCGTGGGTGAGTTGGAAAGTCAGACTTTGACTTTTTCAGAATGCGTCACGTTTTCCCCATCGGCCTTAGAGGGAGGAGAAACCCTGATGATTTTTTATGCCCCCTGCGTTGAGGAGCTCAAGCGGGCCGTAGATGAGGGTTCGATTCCCTTCACCCGCTCCAGTTTTTGCAGTTCGCGCATGCTTGCTCTCATCCGATGCGCGTGTTAAACAGCAGCGAGTTAACCCAGCGCACTGTCCATCATGGGCTTTTTCTACCGCAAATCGATTGGCATCAGTAACCGCCTCAGTAGGAGTGTGGGATGCTTGTTAGTGTTGGCGGCTTTATCCGCTTCAATACCAGTTTCGAGTGCGGTCTTTGGTGGCGATGTGAATCCAAATGTCTTCGGGGTGGATGATCCGAGATCGAAAGATCTACCCAAAATGATGTCGACCGATGCGAAGCGCCGAATGCAGGAGGCCAGCACGCGTGAGTCGAAGTCGTTCGCTGCAGTCGCCACTCGGGAACAATGGGAGAAGTATCGTGATGTCCGCATTCGTGCGTTGCGCGACTCGCTCGGCCAGTTTCCTGCCGCACCGAAAGACTTGCCTATAAAAGTGACGCGCCAACTTGATGGCGATGGCTTTGTCATTCGCAACATCGTTTTCGAATCGCGACCGGGTTGGTGGGTCACCGCCAATCTGTATTTGCCAGTTCGGCCGCCGGCGAAGATGCCGGGCATTCTGATTTCGCACAGTCATCACACATCGAAGACTCACGGCGAATTACAGGACATGGGGATGACTTGGGCGCGCGCGGGCGTCGCCGTGTTGGTGCCCGATCATTTTGGGCACGGCGAACGGCGCATCCACGAATTCCGCACCGAGAAAGATTTCGCCAAACCGTTTCGCGCTGGCCGACAGGATTATTATTTCCGGTACAACTCGAACCTTCAAAAAACCGCCGACGGCCAAAGTCTGATGAGTTGGATGGTCTCCGATCTGATGCGTTGTGTGGACGTGCTCCTGCAGCAATTGACGATTGATAAAAGTCGCATCCTCCTTTTCGGTGCTGTGGCGGGGGGCGGAGATCCGGCAGGAGTGACGGCCGCGCTCGATGAGCGGATCGCGTGCGTTGCGCCGTTCAACTTCGGCGGTTGGCAACCCGAATCCAGCGCACTGGAAAATCCCGATCGCGATTTCGCGTGGTTCGGCGACGGCTATTGGGAGAGCACCCGCGGTCTTCGCAACGGCGCGCGCGATGGATTTGCGCACTTCGTCATCGTCGGCTCTGTCGCTCCACGAAAAGCAATTCACGCGCACGAATTTGATTGGGACGCAAAGACCGATCCATCGTGGGCGCGGCTCCAAAAGATTTTCGGTTTTTATGGCGCGAATGATTCGCTGCGCGTGGCACACGGCTCCGGCACCGTACGCGAGAGTGGGCCAGGCAACACACATTGTACACACATCGGCGCTGTGCATCGTGCGATGATTTATCCTGCGCTGAAGGATTGGTTCGGCATGCAGATTCCAGTGGAATACAGTAAACGCCGACCAGCGGAAGATTTGCTGTGCTGGAAACCGGAACTTGGAAAGTCGGTGAATTCACCAACAGTGAACGGAGTGGGCGTTGTCAAAACGCCGCCGCACGATCGGGCCACGATGCGAAAAGCGTGGACGAAATTACTCGGCGACATCGAGCCGCCAACGAAGCCAGTCGTGACAGAAAGTAAAACCGAGGAGGTGACCAACGGCACTCTCGTTCGCTTCGCGATTGAAATCGAGTCGGGCATCGTTGTGCCGGGTCTGCTGCTATTTCCAAAGAATGCGAAAGGGAAATTGCCCGTCGTGGTGATGATCGCTCAAGGAGGCAAAGCAGGTTTTCTGAATCAGCGCGGCGAATCGATCACGGCATTTTTGGATGCAGGTCTTGCAGTTTGTTTGCCGGATGTTCGCGGGACGGGCGAGACTCAGCCGGGCACCTCTGCATCACGCGGAAGTTCTCGCACCACGATTTCTCAAATCAATCTCATGCTCGGTCAGCCAGTGATTGGCGCACAGCTCCGCGATGTGCGCGCCGTCATTCGCTGGCTGCAAAATCACGTTCGCATCGACGGTCAGCGGATGGGTGTTTGGGGTGACTCTTTCGCACAAGTGAACGCGAAAGGTGCGCTGCTCGCAGTTCCGTTGGATGCCGGCGACTTTCCGCACATCGCCGAACCCAACGGCGATTTACTCGCGTTGCTGGCGGCGTTGATTGAAGACAAAGTGAAGGCAGTCTATACACGCGGCGGATTACGCGGCGGTTTGGGGAATTACATTTATGTTCCGCACGAAGCCGTTGTTCCCGGCGCAACGCAGAGCGACATTGGCGGCGATGCTTTGGCGGCATTAGCGTCCAACAGCAAACGCGACGCGCTGGTGAATTCACTGAATCAGTCTGTGACGCTTGAGCCGATGCCGTTGGCTGATGCGGCCAAATGGGTGATGGGAAAACTCAAATGAATCATCCGTCGGATTCGGACCACCCACTTCAAAAAGACAGCGCCCAAGTGTATGCGCCGGAGACGTGCCTGCCGAAATGGGAAACGGCGGATCTGCCCGAACCCACGCCGCCTTCGTGGCGCAATTGGAAGGCGCTGATCGGACCGGGCATCGTCATGATGGGCATCCAGATTGGCGGCGGCGAGTGGCTGGTCGGCCCGGAGGTCACGGCCAAGTACGGCGGCGGGCTGATGTGGATCGCCACGATCGCCATCCTCGTGCAGGTGTTTTACAACATGGAATGCGGCCGCTACGCGCTCTATTGCGGCGAGCCGATCATGACGGGTTTTCTGCGCTCGCGCCCGGGGCCGCGTTTCTGGGTGGGTGTGTTCCTGCTCCTGAGCGTCTCGGCGTTGATCCCGGGTCTCTCCACGCAGGCGGCCTCCATCATCGCCTCTCTCATCCGCGATCGGCCCGTTGGCGAGGAAGATCGCGCGCTCGTCATGGGGCTGGCCTATGCCTGCTATCTGCTCATCGTGCTGCCGGTGCTCGTCGGCGGCAAGATTTACAACATGCTGCAGACGGTGATGACGGTAAAGATTGTCATCGTGCTGGGCTTCTGTCTTGTGGCGGGCGTGCTGTGGGTGGATCCGATCCATTGGTGGGAAGTGGTGCGGGGCTTTCTGGGTTTTGGCAATGTGCCGGTCAGCGACGGTCAAGGGGGCGAGCTCGTGGTCAATGCCTTCAGCCATTATGCGACAGAAGGCCACTGGCCGATCATTGCCATTGCCAACATCGCCGTGCTCGGCGCCTTTGCCGGATATGCTGGGGGCGGCGGCATCTCCAATTCCACGTACAGCAATTATGTGCGCGACAAAGGCTGGGGCATGGGCGCGCAGGTCGGCGCCATTCCCAGCGCGATTGGCGGACGCGAAGTGAAGCTGAGCCATCTTGGAAAAGTGTTCACGCTCACAGCCGACAATCTGCGCCGTTGGAAAGGCTGGTGGAAATACATCGTGGTGGATCAGGTGTTCATCTGGGCGCCGGGCTGTTTTGTGGGCATGGCGCTGCCGGCGCTGCTCTCGCTGCA
>CAMDOH010000081.1 GCA_945903605.1 Akkermansia muciniphila | reverse complement strand
AAAATTTCGAAGGGCAAACAGTACGAGAAAGAATTGGGCAACCCTGGCCTGGCTGCTGGCGATGTGGATGGAGATGGTTTGTGCGATCTGTTTGTGTGCGGCTCGGGAGCGCCGAATGTTCTCTATCGGAATCTCGGCGGCTGGAAATTTGAGGACATCACTTCCTCGGCGGGCGTGGATTGCTCGGGACGAAATCTGGCTGGCGCGGTGTTCGGTGATATTGACGGCGATGGTGATCTGGATTTGATCGTCACTTCATTGGAATCGCGCAACAGCCTGTTTCTGAACGATGGCAAGGGCCAGTTTACGGAGCAAAAGAGTTTCCCATGGAAGACGTTTAAATTCGGCGGCAGTATTACACCGGCCTTGGGGGACATCGACGGCGATGGCGATCTGGATTTATTCGTCACAGGATTCCGAAATAAGACTCCCGCCGAAGCTCTTTCTCCAGTGGCGTCCAAGAGACTGCGCGAAGAAGGGATGGAGAAAATCCGGGCAGGCGTGGCGGCATCAACGGAATTTCACGAGCACTACACAACCGAATGGGTGGTGCAAAACGGTGCGACCAATCTCACCTTCGCTCCCAAAGGGACTCCTTCGGCGCTGTATCTGAACTTAGGCTTGGGCAAATTTCGCGTCGTGAATGATTCCGATCAGCGATTCTTTGATGAGGACGGAAAGGCGTTGCCGCTGCCACACGATTTTAGTCATGAGGCGGTGTTCCGCGATGTGGATCTGGACGGCGATCTCGATTTGTACGTTTGCAATGATTTCGCGGCGCCAGACCGTTTCTGGATTAACAACGGGACGGGCGTATTCAGACTCGCGCCACGATTGACGCTGCGCCGCACGAGTCAGTTTTCGATGGGTGTGGATTTCGGCGATATCAATCGAGATGGGCTGCCGGACTTTTTCACAGTGGACATGCTCAGCCGGTCGCACACGCGCCGCAAAAGGCAGATGGGCGCGATGGCGCCAACGCCAGTGATCATCGGCCAGGTAGAACTTCGGCCGCAGATCATGCAGAACACACTTTTTCTCAATCAAGGCGACGGAACATTTTCGGAGATCGCCCAATTCGCTGGCGTGAAGGCGTCGGAATGGTCATGGGGCTCGGTATTTCTCGATGTGGATCTGGACGGGTACGAAGATATTTTGATCACGACCGGAATGAATCGCGATTACATGGACAGCGATATCAACCGGCAATTGAAAGCTGCTCCCGGCGCGAAGACGACGGAGGAGTTTGTGCTGCAGCGGTTGTTGTTTCCGAAATTGCCGACGCAAAACATCATCTACAAAAACCTCGGCAACCTGCGTTTTGAAGACGTGAGTGACGCATGGGGATTCAAGCACGAGGCAGTCTCGGGCGGGCTGGCCATGGCGGACTTTGATGGTGACGGCGATCTGGATGTCATCATCAACAATTACGACGAGCCAGTTGAAGTGTATCGCAACGAGACGCCCGCACCGCGATTGGCCGTGCGGTTGGCCGGCAAGGGACCGAATACGCAGGCCATCGGCGTGCAAGTCACAGTGCGTGGTGGACCGGTGACGCAAACGGCCGAGATCCATTCCGGCGGCGGCTACGCTTCGGGCAGCGACACGCTCAACGTGTTTGCAGCTGGCCAATCGGAGAAGCTGCAGATCGAGGTGGTTTGGTTCGGCGGCAAGAAAACGATCTTCAACGACGCCAAGCCAAATCACCTGTACGTCATCAACGAGACCTCGTCGAAATACTTGGAGCGCGTCGAAAAGCCAGCGCCAGTGGAGCCTTACTATTTGGATTTTTCAGTGCGTCTCAATCATGAGCATTCAGAAACGATTTTCGACGATATCGTCCAACACCAAATCTTGTTGCCCAATCGCCTCAGCCAACTCGGACCTGCAGTGGCGTGGGCCGATATGAACAAGGATGGCAATGAAGATTTGATTATCGGCGCAGGTCGCGGCTCAGGAGTCTCCATTTATTACAGCGATGGCCGCGGCACCTTTCGCGGTCAGAAAAGCCCGTCGATCACTCAAGACACAGCGGGCATCGTGAGTTGGACACGTGCGGCTGGCGAGACCGCTCTGCTCATCGGTCATTCCAATTACGAGGACAAGCAGACGAATACACCTTCAGCGACGGCGTTCATGCGCGGAACAGAAGGAAAATTCCTGCCCTTCCAAAATCTGCCCGGCTCAATTTCAACCACCGGACCGATTGCCGTGGCCGATGTGGATAGCGACGGTGATTTGGATGTGTTCATCGGTGGCCGAGTGAATCCGGCGCGTTATCCCGAGCCAGCAGAGTCGCGCCTGTTTCTCAATCAATCCGGCAAACTGGAATTGGACAATAAGAACGCCGCTCTCTTTTCAAAACTCGGGCTAGTGAGCGGCGCTGTATTCGGAGATTTGGACGGCGATGGTGATGCCGATTTGGTTCTCGCCGTCGAGTGGGGTCCCGTGCGTGTCCTGCTCAACAACAAAGGACAATTCACCGATGCCACTGTCGCATTTGGATTGAACGAATTCTCGGGCTGGTGGAACGGCGTGGCATTGGGCGATCTGAACAACGATGGGCGTTTGGACATCATCGCCTCAAATTGGGGACGTAACAGCAAGTACGAGCATTTCTATAGTCCGGGCAAGCCACTCACGGTTCACTACTCTGATTTCGACGGCAACGGAATCATCGACATCGTCGAGACGCACTTCGACAAATCCATGAAACAATGGGTGCCCGAGCGCGGCCGTTCCTGCTCATCCACAGCGATGCCATTCCTGGCAGTGCGTAATCCCAATTACGCCACATTCGGCCAGCGCAGCCTCGATGAAATCTACGGCTCGTGCCTCGAGAAGGGACTCAAGCTGGAGGCGAGCACGCTCGAACACACCCTTTTTCTCAACACCAACTCCGCAGCAAAAATGCAGGCCGTGCCATTGCCTTGGCTGTCACAACTGGCTCCGGCATTCGGTGTGACCGTGGCCGACTATAATGGAGATGGTCACGACGATCTGTTCCTCAGTCAGAATTTCTTCTCCTCGCAAATCGAGACACCGCGCAGTGATGGCGGCCGTTCCATGTGGTTGCAAGGCGATGGCAAAGGCGGTTTGAAGCCCGTGTCAGCGCAGGTCTCGGGTGTGACCGTTTATGGAGAACAACGCGGTGCGGCCGTTTGCGATTACAATGGAGATGGCCGCATCGATCTGGTTGTCACACAAAACGGCGCGGCTACACGGCTTTTCGAAAATAGGCAGGCGAAGCCGGGCTTGCGCATCCGGCTGGACGCAGGACCACTCAACCCCACTGGCGTGGGCGCAATTGTCCGGCTCCAATTTGCCGATCACGATGGCCCAGCTCGGATCGTGACGGCGGGTTCTGGTTATTGGTCACAAGATTCCGCAGTGCTGGTGATGAGCGGGACAGAGCCTGCGAAATATGCGCAAGTGCTTTGGCCCGGTGGTCTGACCACCATCTCCACTATTCCAAAACTTGCGCGCGAAGTGCTGATTCGTTCAACAGGCGATATTGTGCCAGTGGATTGAATGAGCAACTCCGTTCAATCGGAGTTGATTTGGTGCCCGCGACAGGACTTGAACCTGTACGGTTTTACCCACTAGAACCTGAATCTAGCGCGTCTGCCAATTCCGCCACGCGGGCACAACGGCGCATTCTCTCCGTGACTGGCTGCGGATTGCAACTTCTTTCAAACCGGCTTCACGTAATTCAAATCAAACTTGGAATCCGCACCGCCAACCCATGTGCCATTTTCTCTGCGCGGGGTTGACGCCAAAAATGAGCGGCCATCACGCGCGACAAAATCCCCATTATTTTCAGTAGTTTTCATTTGTTTGCACAACCAATTCACAGCGAGCAGCGCGATTTGCAGTGCGTGCGAAAACACATGTTGGCATTGGCGATGCTTAATGAATGGCAAGCGGTTTGGCATGTGCCAAACCAAACCTGTGAACCTGTTAAGATAATCATGAAGACAACTATCCACGCTCGCCGAGCTTTCACGCTCATTGAACTGCTGGTCGTCATTGCCATCATCGGCATTTTGGCTTCCATGCTTTTGCCTGCATTGGCCAAGGCCAAAACAAAATCCAACCGGATCAAGTGCGTCGCAAATCTCGGCCAGATTGCCAAGGCATATCGAGGATTTGCTGCTGACAATGACCAGCGGTTTCCTTGGATGATGGCTTTGGCAGATATCGACGTTAATATCGCCGACACCGCCAATCAGGAGCTTGGCCTGAAATCGCCCACGTTGGCGGCCAAATATGGTGGCGCCGTTTCGCCTCAATATTACAATTGGAGTTGCGGCTTGAACATCGAGTACCAATGGGTGAATCCCAGTCTTCGCTCGGATTTGAATGATTCTCGGGCGATTTTGTCACCAAGCGATCCCGGTTCGAAGCTCAACAACGAAACGGACCGCAAAAATGCGAAGCTCAAGAACGGTTTTGGCGGCACGGCTGTGGGGGTTACTTACAAGGTACATGGTCGCGCCCAAAGCTACTCGATCAATATCGGCGCCTGTGATTTGAAAGCAAATTCCCTTCTCGCAGTGACGCGCAATGTCGTTGGATCTAACAGTTATGCTGCGTTGCAAGCCGGCAGAACCACCGTTCCTGCAGGTTCATTGTTCTCTGCCTCAGCTTCGTGGTTGAGTCGCGACCATATCAATCTCAAAGACAGTTTCGGCAACGATGTCGTTGGGTTTGTTGGGCCGACTTCACAGGGCACTTACGACAGATCGACAGCCAATGCAGCCGGTTCCATTGCGACCTATAATATCAATTCCCAACGGGCGATGGCCGGACTCAACGTCGATCAAGGACAAATGGTCCGCAGCGACGGCTCCGCATCCCAAGCCAGCAACTCGGACCTCAAAAAGGCGCTCGTGGAACACGGAAAAGCGACAGGAGGAATTCACGGCCCGCTCACGGAACTATTCCTGCAAGCTTGGGCCTATTGAATCTGGGCGTACTGAAGAAACCAGGGGAGCAATCAAAGGGCATCCAAGTGGGTGCCCTTTGATTTTTTTTCAGTTCGCGTGAACTTTTTTGAATAGATGCGTCTTCTTCACACTATTCGCATCCTCATCATATTTCTCATTTTTATATATAATGAATACAGAGCAGGTTATGGAATTGGCATAAAATGGCACGCGATTAGCTTTCCAATAACTGCCGATCAGCCACTTAAATTTGGTCGAGTGGAAAACTCTAATATAAAGACTCAGTAAACTGCTTATGAAAAACACACAAAAGAACAAGGGTGGATTCACACTCATTGAACTTCTGGTGGTCATTGCGATCATCGGAATCTTGGCCTCCATGCTCTTGCCGGCATTGGCGAAAGCGAAGGCGAAATCGCAGCGTATCAAGTGCGTTGCACAGCTCGGTCAAATCTCGAAGGCACTCAAAGGATTTGCCGGAGACAACGATCAGCGTATGCCGTGGATGTTGGGAAATCCCGAGGCTGACGCTGTTGCTGATACAGCCAATCAGGAGCAAAATCTGAAATCACCCGCGCTGGTGGCCAAATACGGTGGCACCTTGTCTGCGCAGTACTACAACAACGGCATGCTGCGGCACATCGAGTTCATTTGGATTGCGCCGAGCTTGAGAGCGGATTTGGGGACTTCCAAGTCCATCATGTCGCCCTGCGATCCTGCTTCCAAACTGAACAACGACATTGATGTTCGTACTGGCAAACTTAAAGGCTGGTCCGGAACAGTTTGGGGAACTGCATCGAGGACATACGGGCGTGCGCAGAGCTACGCGCTCGGACTCGGTGGCGATGACTTGAAGGCTATGGCAATTCTCGGGACCACCCGGAATGTCTTGGGCACGAATGCCGCTGCTGGATTCAATGCAGGCATGAGCACAGTTCCAGCGGGAAACCTATTCGTGGATCAAGGCGCTTGGCTTTCTGCTTCACAAATTGCCAATAAGGATGCTTCTGGAAATGACATTGTTGGCTTTGCTGGGCCTGGTTCTCAGGGAACATGGGACCGGTCAACTTCAACTACCGCTTCTACTCCCTACGCTATCAACGCGATGCGCGCCATGCAGGGGCTGGATGCGGGTCTTGGCCAGATGGCATTGAGCGATGGAAGTGCCACACAGGCTGCGAATTCAGACCTCAAGAAAGCAGTGACTGAACACGCCAAAACAACGGGCGGAACACACCCCACCATTGCTGAAGTTTACATGCGCGCTTGGTCTTACTGAGTCGCTTGATCGAATCTACAGAGGGCACCCAAGTGGGTGCCCTTTTTTATTTTAAGTCCGAAAGCGATGTGTGAAATAATTTGAATAAGTGCGGCAGGCTCACGCGCGCGGAGTGCTTCAAATCTTTCCGATTTGTTAAATCGCTCAATATCAGTCACGGAAATTCACAATCTCGATTGGCACTCGTTTTGCTCTAATACATCAACGAATGCAGGTCGTTTGTAGCGGCCGCGCTAGTGCGAATACTTGGAAAGTTACTTATGAAAAACGAACAAAAACTCAAACGCGGTTTCACACTCATTGAACTTCTGGTGGTCATTGCTATCATTGGAATTTTGGCCTCCATGCTCTTGCCGGCATTGGCGAAAGCGAAGGCGAAATCCAACCGGATCAAATGTGTTGCTGGACTTGGGCAAATCTCAAAGGCGTTGCGAGGCTTTGCTGGCGACAATGATCAGCGCATGCCGTGGATGTTGGGCAATCCCGAGGCAGACGCCGTGGCAGATACAGCAAATGAGCAGGCTGGCCTGAAATCTCCCACGTTGGTGGCAAAATATGGCGGCACCAATTCAGCCAATTATTACAACAACGGCATGTTGCGGCACATCGAGTATCTGTGGATTGTGCCCAGCCTACGGGCTGATTTGGGCACGGCCAAGAGCATCTTGTCGCCTTGCGATCCAGGATCCAAACTGAACAACGACACGGATATTCGCAGTGGCGTTCTGAAGGGTTGGTGTGCGACTGCAGTGGCTCCGCGTTACAAGACTCACACTCGCGCGCAGAGCTACGGATTTGGACTGGGTGGCGACGACTTGAAGGCTATGGCAATTCTCGGGATTACCCGGAATGTATTGGGCGCAGATTGTTCAGCCGGATATGCGGCAGGCATGAGCACGATTCCTGCGGGAAACTTGTTCGTGGATCAAGGCTGCTGGCTATCGGCAGCTCAACTGGCAACCAAGGACGCTTCCGGAAATGACTTGGTAGGCTTCGCGGGTCCTGGGTCTGCCGGCACTTGGCAGCGCTTTACTTCCACGACAGCTTCAACGACTTATACCATCAATGGATACCGCGCCATGCAGGGATTGGATGTGGGGCTTGGCCAGATTGCATTGAGCGATGGAAGCGCATCACAGGCAGCCAATTCAGACCTCAAGAAGGCAGTGACTGAACACGCCAATTCAAAAGGCGGCACTCACCCGACTATCAATGAGGTTTATATGAGGGCTTGGTCGTACTGAAAAACATGGGAGCAACGAAGGGCACCTGAGTGGGTGCCCTTTTTCTTTTCAAGTCGAACTTGATAATTCGGCCAAGCGAGCGTTTGTTCAAGGTGCACACTTCCCATGAGATCGCAATCGTCAAGCGAACGCGGATTTACGCTCATCGAATTATTGGTTGTGATTGCCATCATCGGCATACTGGCTTCCCTGCTCCTGCCTGCTTTGGCTAAAGCAAAGAAGAAGGCCAATCGAATCAAGTGCGTTGCGCAGCTCGGACAGATATCGAAGGCGCTGCGAGGTTTTGCTGGCGACAACGATCAGCGCATGCCGTGGATGTTGGGCAATGCCGAGGCAGATGCTGTGGCGGATACAGCCAATGAGGAGCTGGGATTGAAATCGCCTGCACTGGCGACGAAATATGGCGGCGCAGTTTCTGCCAGTTTTTTTCAGCACAGCATGCTGCGACATATCGAGCACGTGTGGATCGTGCCGAGCATGCGTGCGGATTTGGGCACGGCCAAATCGATCTGGTCGCCTTGTGATCCGGGATCCAAGTTGAGCAACGATATCGATGTCCGTACAGGTGGACTCAAGGGTTGGTGCGCAACGGCTGTCGGTTTGCGCTTCAAGCTTTCGACTCGCGCGCAGAGTTATGCGATCGGACTCGGCGGCGATGATTTGAAACCCATGTCGTTGCTCGGAATTACTCGGAATGTTTTGGGGTCCGACGGTGTTGACGGTTACAACTCTGGGATGAGCACGATTCCTGCGGGGAATCTGTTCGTGGAACAAGGCTGCTGGCTATCGGCTACACAACTCGCCGCCAAGGATGCTGCTGGCAATGACATCATTGGCTTTGCTGGGCCTGGCTCTTTGGGTACATGGTTGCGCACTCATCGAAACGACAATATGGCGTGGCTCAATCCAGGTCTTGTCCCCCCCGGCGCAACTACTTTGGCGGTTTACTCCATCAAAACCTATCGCGCCATGCAGGGATTGGATGCTGGGTTGGGGCAATTTACATTGAGCGACGGCAGCGCAACACAGGCTGCGGATTCGGATCTCAAAAAAGCGGTGTCAGAACACGCCAAGTCAACTGTCGGCGGCGTTCACAATGCGTTGAACGAGCTGTACATTCGGCCTTGGTCGTATTGACCGGGCACCATTCAACCTCAACCAGTCGCGTGAGGATTTCATCATTTTTGAGTGTGCCGCACGCTTTCATTACGATTTAAACCCATCAAGATTCATTTAACATTCTTTAACCAAACTGATTGCAGCCATTGAAGTTTAGCGGCATGGAATTTGCTTGTTGAGCTTTGGCGGTGTTATTTTTTCTATGAAAGCAAATCAATCTCATTTGCGGGGTTTTACGCTCATCGAATTGCTGGTGGTGATTGCCATTATTGGCATTTTGGCTTCCATGCTCCTGCCTGCTTTGGCTTCGGCCAAGAAAAAGGCCAATCGCGTCAAATGCGTCGCCAGCATGGGGCAGATTGGAAAGGCACTTCGCGGTTTTGCCGCCGACAATGATCAACGCATGCCGTGGATGTTGGGCACTCCTGATGCGGACGCAGTGGCAGACACTGCCAATCAAGAAATCGGAATCAATTCGCCCCGATTGGTGGCTATGTACGGCGGGTCATTGCCGCCACCGTACATCGATGGTTTTGGCGACACGCAGTATGCCTACTACACCGGCTACATGTTTCGGCACATCGAGTATTTGTGGATTGCGCCGAGCTTGAGAGCGGATTTGGGCACGGCCAAGTCGATCCTGTCGCCCTGCGATCCGGCATCAAAAATCAACAACGATTTGGAAGTGAAAAATGGCAAGCTCAAGGAAGGATGGTGCCGCATCCAAGTCGTTACCCGTTATGCTCTCCACACTCGGGCGCAGAGTTATGCGATTCATTTGGGCGGCGATGATCTCAGGCCCACGAGTTTGCTTTCGACCACACGGAACATTTTGGGCGACACCTCGCGTGCAGGATATCTGGCGGGGATGGGGACGGTTCCAGCTGGAAATACATTTCCCGATCAAGGTTGCTGGTTATCGGCTACACAATTGGCAAGCCAGGATGCTTCTGGGAACGACTTGGTTGGTTTTGCTGGGCCGACTACCGTAGGCGATTCTTTTAGGACGTATGACACGCGCATCCCTCCAGACAGGGTCACCATCGTGCAAAGAACACTTCCATTTTCTATTGCGGCCTATCGCGCCATGCAGGGACTCAGCGCTGGCACAGGGCAAATCGCGTTGAGCGACGGCAGCGCAACGCAGGCCGCAGATTCGGATCTCAAGAAGGCCGTGGCAGAACACGCAAAAGCCATCGGCGGCACACACGGAGTCTTGAACGAGATGCTCATCCGGCCGTGGGGATATTGAGCATCGGATTTGCGCAATTGAGTTAGAAAAAAAAAGCACCCGTTAGGATGCTTTTCTTTTTCCGTTCTGAGCAACGGGGAAAATTATTTCACTTCGCCAATCTTTTCGTCTTTCGGATCTTGCTTCGTTTCCGCCGGCGGGACTTTGCTTGAGGGATCTTCTTTGCAAGCAACCGCAGTCATCAAGATGGTCAACGCGAAAGTAGCCAACAGGAGCTTGGAGATTAATTTCATGGCGCACAGAATGCCAAAAGAATCGTTGGTCGCAAGTAAAAAAAGAAAAACCGCCTCGCGGCGGCTTTCTTGATTTCAATCGGCTATCGAGCCGAGAAAATGATCCAACAGACTACTTCTTGGGAATGTTTGTCGGAACCATTTTTGATGGATCCGTAAGGTTTTTCAATACCTCGGGAGGAGGAGTCTTGGGGCCAGTATCACCACCGCCACCGCAGCCGACAGCGGCAAATGCAAAAGCGGCCAAGAATGTGGCAAGCACGATCTGTTTCGAATATTGTTTCATGTGTATTGTTCTAGTTAGACGCGTGTGTGACGCGTCGATGTTTTAGCCATAACGCCGTGGCAATGCAACACAGAAACTAAATCCATAAAAGATCGTTCAATTGCCTCTAGTGGAAGGAAGAATGATGGGTGAACTACTTGTGTTGAATGCGCACTTTTTTTGCGTGATAACGACACACAAATGAAACGAAGTCTTCATTTTAGTCCGTAAGCTACTGTTGTTAGAGTAGACTAACTTCTGGCACACCCGATGCTTTATAAATGCAGGAATGCGTTGATTGATTGTAGTTAGAAGATTGCGATTAACGACGCGCAACCCGAAAAACGAGACAACCGTATGAAAATGAACCTGAAAACCCGCAATGGATTCACCCTGATCGAGCTGTTGGTCGTGATCGCCATCATTGGCATCTTGGCCAGCATGCTGTTGCCGGCCTTGGCGAAGGCGAAAGCCCGTGCCAACCGGATCAAATGCGTCAACAACCTCAAGCAAATTGGCACAGCGATGCTGGGATTTGCTCAAGA
>CAMDOH010000080.1 GCA_945903605.1 Akkermansia muciniphila | reverse complement strand
AGGCGGAGGTGCACGAGATGGGTTGGCCGAAGGATGACGCGGCTTTTGAGGGAGCGTCGGCGATTCTGGTTTATGCTGATGGCGGTGGTGGACATCCTGCGATCAAGCCAGAGCGGCTCCGGCTGATCAACGAACTGGCGAAGAAAGGGGTGGGAATCGGGTGCGCGCATTATGGGGTGGAAGTGGCGGCGGGCGATCCGGGCAAGGCATTGCAGGATTGGATTGGTGGCTACTATGAGCATGGCTTCAGCGTGAATCCGATGTGGTCGCCTGATTTCAAATCGTTCCCCAATCATCCGGTGGCCAATGGCGTGAAGCCGTTCAGTGTGGTGGATGAATGGTATTTCAACATGCGTTTCCGTGAGGGGATGAAAGGGGTGACGCCAATTCTTGTGGCGAAGCCGAGCGATGCAGTTCGTGCCGGGCCGTATGTTTATCCGCGCGGGCCGTATGGGCACATCGTGGAAGCGAAAGGTCGCGATGAGGTGATGATGTGGGTGGCGACGCGGCCGGACGGCGGGCGCGGTTTGGGTTTCACCGGCGGTCACAAACACGCGAATTGGGGCAATGACAATTTTCGCAAGGTCGTGCTCAACGGTCTGCTTTGGATCGCCAAGGCCGAGGTGCCGAAGGATGGCGTGGCTTCTGTCATCACTGCGGAAGATTTGAAGGCGAACCTCGATCCGAAGGGAAAGAAGTAATTTTCAGAAAGTGTTTGCCACTCACGCAGCAAATTCAGTTTAGTTCCCCCCGCCACATTTATGAGACATACGATACAAACCTACATCCTCACAACCTTGCTGGCCGGACTCGCGCTTTCGGCGCAAGCCCAGCCGCATAACCGACCCATCGGCCGCGCCGCCGCACTCGAAGAGTTGAAGAAGATGACGGTGCCCGAGGGGCTTGAAGTGACGCTCTTCGCCAGCGAACCGCAGGTCGTGAACCCGGCCAACATGGATATCGATGCCAAAGGCCGTGTCTGGATCACCGAGGGCGCGAACTATCGCAAGTGGAACAACCCGCCAACTCGGCCCGAAGGCGATCGCATCGTGATTCTCGAAGACACCGATGGCGACGGCGCCGCCGAAACGAAAGTATTCTATCAAGGGCCGGACGTGAACAGCGCACTCGGCATCTGCGTGCTGGGCAACAAGGTGATCGTTTCCTGCTCACCCAAAATCATGGTTTTCACCGATGCCAATGGTGACGACAAGGCCGATGGCCCGCCGCAAATTCTCTTCAACGGCATCGCCGGTGTGCAGCACGACCACGGCGCGCACGCATTCATCTTTGGGCCGGATGGAAAACTTTATTTCAATTTCGGCAATGACGGCAAACAGCTCAAAACAGCCGATTCCAGCAAGTTCGTCGTGGACAAGGCCGGCAACGAAATCAACACCATCGGCAAGCCGTACCGACAGGGCCTCGTATTCCGTTGCAACATCGATGGCAGCAACGTGGAGACACTCGGCTGGAATTTCCGCAACAACTACGAAGTGAACGTCGATTCATTCGGCACCGTCTGGCAGTCCGACAACGACGACGACGGCAACAAAGCCGTGCGCATCAACTTCGTGATGGAATTCGGCAATTACGGATACACCGACGAGATCACCGGCGCGGGTTGGAAAACCAAACGCACCAACATGGAAAAAGAAATCCCGCAGCAACACTGGCATCTCAACGACCCCGGCGTTGTCCCCACACTGCTCATCACCGGCCAAGGATCACCCACCGGCCTCTGTGTCTACGAAGGCAAGCTTCTTCCCGTCGCATTCCAAAACCAAGTGATTCATTGCGACGCCGGCCCACGCACTGTCCGTGCCTATCCAGCGACCCGAGACGGCGCCGGTTACAAGGCCGAGATGAAAGACCTGCTCACCAGCAGCGATTCGTGGTATCGCCCCAGCGATGTCTGCGTCGCGCCCGACGGCTCCGTTTACATCGCTGACTGGCACGATGCCGGTGTCGGCGGCCACAACATGGCCGATCGCGAGCTGAACAAAATGACCGGCCGCGTCTATCGCGTGGCTCCGAAAGGCCACAAATCTTCCAAGCCAAAGCTCGCCATGAGCACGGCTGCGGGCGCTGCTGAAGCATTGCATTCACCCAACCTCGCCACCCGTTATCTCGCGTGGACCGCTCTGAACACGATGCAGGCCAAAGCCGAAGCTGAACTGCTCAAACAATGGAAGGGCAACGACGCCCGCCAACGCGCCCGCGCCTTGCACCTGCTCGCGCGTATCAACGGTAGCGAAGCCAAATACATCGGCGCCGCATTGAAAGACAACGACGCCGATATCCGTATCACCGGCCTGCGCATCGCTCGCGAACGTGGTCTGGACGTGATTCCGTTTGTGAAACAACTCGTGGCCGACGACTCCGCCGCTGTCCGCCGCGAATGTGCCATCGCGCTGCGCCATCACACCTCGTCCGAAGTGCCGAAGCTCTGGGCGCAACTCGCGCAAAAACATGACGGCAAGGACCGCTGGTATCTCGAGGCACTCGGCATCAGCGCCGACAAAAATGAAGCGGCGTGTTTCGCTGCGTGGCAAGCCGCCGTCGGTGAGAAATGGAACACCGCCGCTGGCCGCGACATCATTTGGCGCAGCCGCGTTCCAGCAGCCGCCACGATGCTTGCCAAGATCGCGACCGATAAGGCGACAAAGGAAGAGGAGAAAGCCCGTTACATCCGCGCACTCGACTTCATCCCGAAGTGCAAGGAGAAGGACGAAGCCTTGGCCGCTATCGCTCTCGGCTTGCTCTAAAAATAAATGTCGCAAGGCGCGGAGAAGAAATCCTCCGCGCCTTTGCAATTTCAGCGATTGCTGCGTCCAACTTTCAGCATGAAACATCTCTGGCTGCTGCTCGCCGCCTTCACGATCGTTGCTGCGGAGCCGATCCCTCCCGAACGTCTGGCGACGATGATCGACGCGCTCACGCGACTTGGCCCGGAGAAGGTTCATGCCAATCCCAAGCTGGCCGAGGCCCTTGGCAAAGTGATC
The DNA here is from genome assembly GCA_945903605.1 of Akkermansia muciniphila. Lineage (GTDB taxonomy): Bacteria > Verrucomicrobiota > Verrucomicrobiia > Limisphaerales > UBA1100 > CAMDOH01. The sequence continues at coordinate 7,974 of CAMDOH010000080.1, read as the reverse complement.
GACGCCACTCGCGGCACGCCACAATTCGTCCAGCTCATCCGCGAATTTGTCGTGAAGGGACAGGAAACAGGATTGCTGGAGGTCGCCGCAAAGTTTCCTTCCGATGAAGCGGGCGTTGCTGCAGCCCAGCTCATTCTCGCCAGCACGAATCGAGCGGCCATCACAGCTGCATTGGCCGGAACGAATGCCGCAGCCATCGCCCAGTCCTTCGGTAACACGGGCGATAAACGCGCCGTCGGCTGGCTCCTGCCGCTGATCACAAACGCGAATGTGCAGCTGAATCATTCCATTGCAGTTCGCAAGCAGGCCGTCCGCTCGCTCGCGCAATTCCAAGAAGGCGCCGCGCAGATGCTCGCACTGGAACGAGCCGGCAAACTTTCGGACGACTTGAAATTCACTGCCAGCGTGGAACTCAATGCCGTGCGCTGGCCGGAGTTGAAGGCGGAGGCGTTGAAGCGGCTCCCTCCGCCAGCAGGACAGAATGACAAACCGCTCCCGCCTCTTATCGAGTTGCTGAAGATGAAGGGCGATGCGCGCAATGGGGAGAAGGTTTTCGCTCGCGAAGAAGTCGGCTGCGCGAAATGTCATGTGGTGAATGGGCGCGGAATTGATTTTGGCCCGGCGCTTTCAGAAATCGGCACCAAGCTCGGACGGGATGCGCTCTTCGAATCGATTCTCGATCCCAACGCAGGCATCTCGTTCGGCTACGAAGCATGGACTGTGGAGATGAAGAACGGCGATGAGGTTTTCGGTCTTGTGGTGAGCGATGCCGCAGTCGATCTGGCGGTGAAGTTGCAAGGCGGCGCTGTGAATCGATTGAAGAAAGCCGATATCGCCAAACGGACTCAGTCAAAAGTCTCGATCATGCCCACAGGACTCGCGCAGACAATGCCACTGCAGGAACTGGTGGACCTCGTCGACTATCTCGCTTCGCTGAAAAAGAAGTGATCAGCCCGGTGGCCAATGGAGTGGGCGGCCGCCCAGAATATGGACGTGCAGATGGGGCACGCTTTCTCCTCCGTCACGGCCATTGTTGATGACTAAACGATAACCGGTGCTCTCGATGCCGAGTGACCGGGCGACTTCGGCGGCCTTCAACAGCAGGTGCCCGAGCGTGTTTTGGTCGTCCGCGCTGGCTTCGCCGATTCGCGCGATGGGCTTCTTCGGCACGATGAGCACGTGTATGGGCGCTTGCGGTTGGATGTCGGAAAAGGCGAGGACAAGGTCGTCTTCGTAATGAATCTTCGCGGGAATTTCCCGCGCGGCGATCTTTTCGAAGAGTGTCTTGGCCGCCGACACGGGGTTAAACGATGACGAGTGTGAGCCGGGCTTCGGGCGTGTGATGAGCGACGAGGTCGCGAAGAAAATCGACGACGTGATCGCCCAGCGCGGATTGGACTGGGTTGCGTCGTCCGGCGCCAAACATTCCCTGGATGCTGTCGCGAAGTCCTTTGAGATGGATGACACGTTCGCTTCCACGGAGTCGGGCATGGATGTGATCGCGCAGGACGCAGAAAAACATCATCTCAAATTGTTTCTGTTTGCCGCCGTGTTTGTGGGATGGAGTGGCCGTCATCGTCACTCCGTCATTCGAATAGGTGGCCATGGGCAAACCGAATTTGTGCAGGACGAGTTCGATCGCTGCGGTGAATTCGGTAAGCGTCACAGCGGTGCGGCGGCGTTCATTGCGAAAATAATGGAGCGTAGCCAGCGCGGCTTGTCGGACGGTTTCCGAATCAAGTTGCACCGATGCGTTCCCGAGCACCTCGACGTTCATCGAGCGCGTGGAACAGGGAATGGTCTCGCCATTGGCGGTTTCAAATACCAGGCAGTCGGTTCGTAGCTGTATCACTTTTTGCCTCCAGTTTTTTGACGGCTTGCACGAAATCTGTGGCCTCCTCAAATCGCCGATACACACTCGCGTAGCGGACGTAGGCCACCGGATCGATGTCGCGCAAAGATTCCATCACACGTTCACCCAAAACACTCCCGGGAATTTCATCGGGATATTCATTGGTCAATGATTCCTCAACTTTGAGAACCAATGCCTCAATTGCTTGCTGACTGACGGGACGTTTCTGACAAGCCTTCTGCAACCCAGACAACATTTTCTCCCGGGAAAAAACTTCACGTCGCCCGTCACGCTTGATCACCATGATGGTCGGGCTATCTATCTTCTCGTAAGTCGTAAACCGGTGCTGGCATGACAGACATCCGCGCCGCCGCCTAATGACGGTCTCTTCACGTGAAGCACGTGAGTCGATAACTTTGTCATCAATACAACCACACTTCGGACATCGCATCAAACCTCCCTGGCAGAAAGACTACATGCTGTAGCCGACGATGTGGTATCACGCCAAATATAGTGGAGTCAAGCCGACCCATGTTGTTTCTTATTAACATGACTGAGTTTTACAATCGGTCTATCGCTGTGAAAAAATGTCTCAATAAGCATCCGAGAAGCATCCAAAAACAAACCGTTGCCCGTGATCGGATCTTGCCTAAAGTCAGCTTCGCCATGGACAACTTCCAGCCGAAAGCGCCGACTGCTGGCGCCGCCAGACAACGCCGGAAAATTATTGCTGCCTGGCGAAAAGTGGATTTACACGAACTCGAAGGCGCGCGAAAAAATCCTGCGGCCACGGCAGCGGAACTCATCCCGAAAGTCATTTCCAAACTCGGACTCGCGCAGCGTCGGTCCGAAGTGGAGATTGTGAAAGTGTGGAATCGATTGATCGATCCAACCATTGTCGCGCACGCGCAACCTACCGGCATCAACAAAGGAACTCTATTCGTCACCGTCGACAATAGTGTGTGGCTTGAAGAAATCGTCCGCTACCGTCGCCGCGAAATTTTGCAAAGGCTCCAGTTCGCTTTCGGCAAGGAACTCATCCTGAAAATTTCCTATCGCATCGGCTAAATCAAACCCAGCCGCGACATCTCGGCCGTGTAGCCTTCGCGGAAGGTCGGGTGTTTTAATGTGAAGCCCGGCGCCGACTTCAGTCGCGCATTGCTCACGCGCTTGTTCGTCAATCCGCGCTTGCGCTGGGCGTCCTCATCCGCCGATGGCGGCAATGGTTTGCCCAGCTTTGCCGAGAGCCAGAGGAAGAATTCAAGCTGCGTGACGGGTTCATCATCGGACACATTGATGACATCGCCCGTGCGTCCGTGATCGAGGGCGGCGATGATGCTGCCCACCACGTCGTCCAGATGGATCATGTTGAGCAGGCGCGAACCATCGCCCGCGGTGCGTGCTTCGCCGCGCAGAAATTGCTGGAAGAGATGCCCGCGCGTCGGCCCATAAATTCCCGCCACACGCAGGATGACGGCGGGGAAATCGCGAGTGCGCGCCGCACCTTGCAGAAGGCGCTCGGTCTCGACCAGCACCTGGCTCGTCTCGCCAGCGGGTTCGGTCGCGCTTGATTCATCTACTAGCGAGCCGTCGCTCTGCCCATAAACACTGGTGCTACTCGTGTAGATGAATTTCCCGAGCGACTGCGGCGCGAGCCAATCAATAAGGTGTCGCGTGCCTTCGAGGTACACCGCGCGATATTCCGCCGCGCCGCCTTTGCCAGACGACACGGTGTTCACCACCCAATCAACATTTCCCGGCAGCCACGCAAAATCTCCGGGCTGCGTGATGTCGCCGGCAAGTGGCGTGATGCCCGCCGCGCGCAGTTCATCAAGAGCCGATGCGCTGCGTCGCAGTCCAAACACCTCGTGGCCGCGCCGTGCCAGTTCCGCTCCAAGCGGTAGTCCCACGTAGCCGCAGCCAATGATCAGCACTCGCACAGTGGGAGTTAACCGTGGGCGCACCGCATCTCCAAGAAATTAACTTGGTCTGGATGGAGCACGATGGTTCACTCTTTTGTTTTGCGATGGCTGAAACTGCGGACAATTTGACGACGGCTGACGTGCCCGAACTGCTCGCCCCTGCGGGTGATTGGGAATGCGCCAAGGCCGCCGTGGAGAATGGGGCGGATGCCATTTATTTTGGCCTCGACCGTTTCAACGCGCGGATGCGCGCCCACAATTTCACCGAGGCGGATCTGCCGAGGCTGATGGAGTTCCTGCACAAGCGCGGCGTGCGCGGCTACGTCACTTTCAACACCCTCGTCTTTGCCGACGAGATGACGGCCGCGCAGGATTATCTGCGCGCCATCATCGCTGCCGGCGTGGACGCGGCCATCGTGCAGGATGTCGGCATTGCGCGGCTCATCCGCCGTCTCTCACCCGATTTTCCAATCCACGCCTCCACGCAGATGACCATCACGAGCGCCGCCGGCGTGGACTTCGCGCGCGAACTGGGCTGCGAACTCGTCGTGCTGGCACGCGAATGTTCGATTGCCGAGATCGGAAAAATCCGGGCAGCGCAGTCCGTCGCATTGCCGCTGGAAGTTTTTGTCCACGGCGCGCTCTGCGTCGCCTACTCCGGCCAATGTCTCACGAGCGAGGCACTGGGCGGACGCAGCGCCAATCGCGGCGAGTGCGCGCAGGCGTGCCGCATGCCCTACGAATTATTTTCCGATGGCAAGTTGGTGGAACTGGGCGACCGCCGTTATCTACTCAGTCCACAGGATCTCGCGGGACTGGAGGTGCTGCCGGAGTTGGTGAAGGCCGGCGTCGCGTCGCTCAAGATTGAGGGACGGCTCAAATCGCCCGAGTACGTCGCGAGCATCACGCGCGTCTATCGCGCCGCGCTCGACAAGCTGGCGGGCCACCCTGCGTCCACGCCTTCTCGCAGCGCCGAACGGTACGAACTGGAGATGACTTTCTCTCGCGGATTATTCACCGGCTGGTTTGGCGGCAATGACAATCAACGGCTCGTCCACGCCCGCTTCGCTAAAAAACGCGGCGTGCTTTTGGGCGAAGTGACGCGCGTGGAGCGTGACCGTGTTGGTGTGCGGCTCCACGCTGCGTTGAAGGCGGGCGACGGCATTGTCTTTGACGCGGGCCGTGGCGACGACCACGAGGAGGGCGGCCGGGTTTTCCAAATCCACGGGCTGGCGGCCCACACGCAAAATCGGGAAGCGATCCTGACCTTCATGCGCGAGGCGGTGGACTTCTCGCGTGTGCATGTGGGTGACAAAATCTGGAAGACGGACGACCCGGAATTGAACCGCGAGCTGCGCAAGACTTTCGATGGCGACGCGCCGAAATTTCAGCGGCCTGTGCAGATGGAGATTCACGGCCACGCAGGCGCGCCACTCACCCTCATCGCGCGCGACGAGCGAGGGCACATCGCGCAGATGGATTCTGCGATGCTACTGGCAAAAGCGGAGAAGCAGCCGCTCACGATTGAACGCCTGCGCGATCAATTGGGACGGCTCGGTGGCACGCCCTTCAAACTGGGCGAGCTGGCGAGCCAACTCGAGGGCGAGGTGATGTTGCCGATGAGCGAACTCAATCGGCTGCGCCGGGAAGTCGTGGCGCAATTGGACGCGCAGCGCGCCGCACCGAAACGATGGACGCTGGCCAGCCGCCAGGATGTGGCGACGTGGAGCCAATCAATCCTTTCCGCATCCGCGGCGCGCATCAATCCTTCAAGCGAGGCGGAGTTGATCGTGCTCGTCCGTTCATTGGAACAACTGGAGTCGGCGCTCGGCTGCGGCGTGCGCACGCTCTATTGCGAGTTTGAGGATCCCAAGAAATACCGCGACGCCGTGCGCCAGTTTCGTGCCGCGCAGATGGGCGAAGGCGCGTCCATCTGGGTTGCGCCGCCGCGCATTTTCAAGAGTGGCGAGGAATGGATTCTCAATCTCGTGCGTTCGGCCGGTGCCGATGGTTATCTCGTGCGCAATCATGAGCACCTGAAATTCTTCGCCGACTCCCGGCGCATCGGCGACTTCTCGCTCAATGTGGCCAACCCTCTCACGGCTGAACATTTCATCACGCGCTACGGACTGGAGCGAGTGAGCGCGAGTTACGATCTGAACATCGCGCAGCTTGATTCACTTTTGCGCGGCGCGCCGCCCTCGTGGTTCGATGTGACGATTCACCAGCACATGCCGATGTTTCACATGGAGCACTGCGTGTTCTGCGCCTTTCTTTCCAGCGGCAAAGACTATCGCGACTGCGGCCGGCCCTGCGATACGCATGCCGTGCAACTTCGCGATCGCGTGGGCGCACTGCATCCGCTCAAGGCCGATGCGGGCTGTCGCAACACCGTTTACAATGCGCGCGCACAGACGGGCGCCGAGTGTGTGGCGCGGCTGCTGGCATTGGGCGTGCGGCATTTCCGCATCGAATTTGTGGACGAGTTGGCTGCCGAAGTCGGGCATACGATCGGCCGCTATCGCGCACTGTTGCGCGGCGAGATCTCCGGCGAAACCCTCTGGCGCGAACTCAAACTGCAAAGCCAGCTCGGAGTGACTCGCGGACAAATGGAGAGAGTGGAACTTTCGCCCGTGATCAAATGAGCGGCGTGGTCATTCCCGCATGTCGAAAACTGCGGCGCGCGTGATTAACGTTTACGGATGATTGCGCGGCAGGGGGCGCCGTCGGCGCCGACAATCTTCAGCGGCAGGCAGACGAGTTCGTATTTGCCCGGTTTGATTTTCGCGAGGTTGATGCCTTCGATCACCCAGATGCCGGCACCGAGCATGATCTGGTGGCACTCCACGCCGTCGCGATTGTAGCCGCCGATGGAGAGGTAATCGATGCCCACGGTCATCACACCGCGCTCGACGAGGTAATGCGCGGTGGCTTGCGGGATGTGAACGAAATCGACATCGAACTTCGGCGCCATCTTCCCAGCGCGCGGGGAGTTTTTGGTTTTGAAGAGCACGCGTTCGCCGCGTTTGAGTTTGTGCGGACGCAATTCTTCAACGGTGATGTGCTCGTTGTGCTTCAGCTCGATGACGCGGGCCGGGCCGACAACGGCATCCAGTGGCAGGGCTTCCATCGTCACGCCGTCGCGCACGAAATGGCGCGGGGCATCCATGTGTGTTCCGGTGTGGGCCGAGAGGGTGAGATGCGTGAGGTTGCAGGGAATCTTTTTGCCGGGCGCACCGGGGATGGGGTCGCCGAGTTTGACGTGGAGTTTGACGTGGCACTCGGGGTCGCCGGGCCAGTGCACCATGCCATCGGACATCGGCACGGAGATATCGATCCAGTTCTTGCTCATGATTTGTTTTGATGGTTTGCAGCGAGACTCACGCAAAGGAGATGACGTTCTTGATGCCAGTGGCTTTGCCAGTGAGCAGTTGGTGGAACGCCTCGGGCGCGTGCCGCGCGGTGATGACCTGCGCGAGCGCGGCGGGCCAGCGTTTTTGGAATTCGCCGAGATCGTGGATGGCCGCTTCGAACGCCGCGCGGTCGGCGTTCACGGTGCCGACGATGGCGAGATTTTTAAGGACGATGTTCCGCATGAGCTGCGGACCCGGCACAGTGATGTCGCCTTCCGGCGCGGGGATGCCGGTGAAAACAAAGATGCCGTTCTGCCCGAGCACTTCGAGCACGCCGAAGGAGAAGGCGGCTTGTCCGACGGCTTCGTAAACGAGGTCGATGTTGCCGACCTGCCGGGCGAGTTGCGCGGGCGACACTTCTTTTGCAGAGAGATATTTTGCGCCGAAGGATTCGACAAGCGCGGCTTTGTCATTGGGCTTGGCTGAGCGGGAATAGACGTAGGTGTCAAAGCCCTCGACGACGAGTTTCATCGCGCCCAAAATGCCGATGGGGCCAGCGCCCAGCACGACCGCGCGCAGTCCGTGGCCGCGTGGTTTGCCCGCTTCGGTGCAGGCCCACGGCAGGCGTTGTTGTACTTGCCACGCCTGCGCCATGCCTTTCTCGGCGATGGTGAGCGGCTCGGCGAGCACGGCGAAGTCGCGCAGATTCTGCGGCACGAGATTGAGGTGCTTCGCCTCGTCCACATAAAATTCGGTCATGAAGCCGTGGACTTGATTGATGCCGCGCTCGACAAATTCGCCCGTGGCGCAGAAATCCTGCTGGCCGGCGCGGCACGGGCGGCAGTGC
>CAMDOH010000079.1 GCA_945903605.1 Akkermansia muciniphila | reverse complement strand
CGGAAGGGAGTGCGGCCGAATTCGCCGCCCCAGATGATGAGCGTGTCTTCAAAGAGTCCGCGCGCTTTGAGATCGCGGATGAGCGCGGCGACGGCCTTGTCCATCGAGCGGCATTTGTTGCGCAGGCCATCGCCCAATCCAGTGTCGGCGCCTGTGCCGTGGAAATCCCAGCCCCAATCAAAGAGGTGTACAAACCTCACGCCCTTTTCCACCAGTCGTCGCGCGAGCAGGCAGTTGTTGGCAAAGGTTCCCGCGCCGGCTTGCGCGCCATAAGCGTCGAGAGTGGTCTTGGATTCCTTGGAGATGTCCATGACATCGGGCACGGAGACCTGCATGCGATAGGCCATCTCAAATTGCGCGATGCGCGTGAGCGTTTCCGAGTTGCCCAGTTCGGCGGCCTGCTGGCGATTAAGATCGTTGAGCGCGTCCAGACTCAGCCGCCGCATGTCGCGATCCATCCCGCCGGGATTGGAGACGTACAACACCGGATCGCCTTTGGAACGGCATTGCACGCCTTGAAAGACGCTCGGGATGAATCCGCTGCCGAATGAATTCTTGCCGCCGTTGGGCTGCACGCCGTTGGAGATGAGCACCATGAATCCGGGCAAGTCCTGATTCTCGCTGCCCAGTCCGTAGGTGACCCACGAACCCATGCTGGGTCGTCCCTCGCGCGCGCTGCCGGTGTAGAGCAGCAGCTCCGCCGGCGCATGATTGAACTGATCGGTCGTCATCGATTTGATGAAACAAAGATCATCAGCGAGCTTCGCCAACTCCGGCAACGCATCGCTCAAGGTCGCGCCGCACTGGCCGTGCTTGGCGAACACATGCGGCGTGCCCATCAATTTCGGCACGCCGGAGGTGAACGCAAACCGGCGTCCCTTCAGAAATTCATCCGGGCAAATCTGTCCGTCGCGTTTCACCAATTCCGGTTTGTGGTCGAAGAGATCGAGAGTCGGCGGCGAGCCGGTCATGTGCAGATAAATCACGCGCTTGGCTTTTGCAGGAAAATGCGGCTTCCGCACCTTGAGCGGATTGGCCGAATCCACCTCCACCTCCGCACGCGCGTCGCCGCGCAGCAATGACGCCAGCGCCATGCCGCCCAGGCCAAGCTGGCAGTCCCTCAAAAATTGTCGGCGCGTGCGGTGCTGGAGTTGTTCGTGTTGAAAGGTCATGTCCAGTTTTCAATTAGAAAATTTTCTGGTTCCATCCTATCCGCAATTCACCTGCCAAATCGGCAAGCTATTGATTCAACCCGTCATATTTATGGCCGACTCATATGTTGACTGTCCAGAACCATCTCCCCGTTGACTCCAGCCAGCACCCTCATTGATCTGGCAAAAGATTCGCAGCTTAAGGCTTTGGTTTTAAATTTGGTCCAACGCGAAATCCCTCATAAAGCCGTTCCCATCCCGGCTTCATTTTGACCAAACTGGGCCTGTCTTTCCCTCTTTTCCTATCCAATTTATGAAAGTTGGGACCCGCAGTCAGAAGCACATTCGATTGGTCGGGCAGGGTTATTGCAAGATAGATGGGGTTGCCATCGGCATCGATCATTTCTCCTTTTGGTGAATAATAAAAGTGGTCGTATGAAACAATTTGCTTTGGCGAGCTTGGGTTCATCCATGCAACATTGACCCCTTCGAGGAGAACCCCTCTACCCCCTATTTGAAATTTAGGTGGCAATGGCTCGTTCCGGGACAAGAAATGCTCCTCATACATGTAAGCCACACATTTAATGGCTCCAATGCGATAATGCCGCGCTCTTTCGCTGGCTGTTACGCCGAAAGGTTGCTCGCATGAACAAGCAAAATACAAACAACTGAGAGCCAGCATGCATTTATAATTAGGCCTCATAAGCTTTCTACTTTACCTTCGCAGCGTCATTAAACATGGCTCGCCATGTCATCCACCCACTCACACTTCGTGGTCCTGATGCAACAAATACACTGGGTTTTTAGCCAAGGCCAATATTGTTGGGATGCGGTCAATTGAGTAATGATCTCTCAACCAATCGTCAAAATAATAAAAATTAACAATAAATCCGCTGTAAGCCTCCGCGCTTGAATTGAGGCTCGGATGCGCATCAGAATCATAGGAATAGTTCTTTCCGGAAATGTACTCGCCTAGCATCCGGCGAGCCTCTATCTCCCATGTCAGCGCTGCAAATTCTTCTAATTGACTTTGAGCCGCGCAAGGTGCGGTAGGGCTGAGGGCCAGTACTGCAACAAAAAAACACGTCAGCATATATTTCATTGGCTGATTCTAAAAACATGGCTCGAAGATGTAAGCGTATTTTTACCGTTTCAAAAACATCTCATCGAGATTGAGCAGCACATTGCCCACCACCGTCCATGCCGCCAGATCGGCCGCCTCCATTCCTTCGGGCAGTGGCCCGATGGGGTCGGTCGCCATCATTTTTGCGGCGGCCGCATCCTTCACATAAACCGCGCGCGATTTTTCAAACAGCGTCACGAGTCGCGCGGTCTCGGTCGCCTGTGGCGTGCGCGTGAGGCAGAGCGCAAAACCATACGCCGCTTTTTCCGGCGTGGTCGCGCCGCCTTCTTTGACCATGCGCCGGGCCAGCGCCTGTGCGGCTTCGACGTACACGGGGTCATTCATCGTCACCAATGCCTGCAAGGGCGTGTTGGTCGGCACGCGCCGAACGGTGCAGACCGCGCGCGTGGGCGCATCAAAGGCGGCCATCGACGGATACGGATTGGATCTGCGCCAGAGGGTGTAAATGCCACGGCGGAATTTGTCTTCGCCCGCGCTCGTGCTCCAATCGATGCCGCTGCCAAAGGCCGCGCTCACGCCCAGACTGGGCTGTGGCGGCTGCGCCGGTGGGCCAAACATTTTTGCCGAGAGCTGGCCGCTGACGAAGAGCGCCGAGTCCCGCACCATTTCTGCCGAGAGCCGGTTGCGCGGGCCGCGAGCGAGATAACGATTGGCGGGATCCCGTTCGTGTTGATCGGCATCGACGCGCGAGCTTTGCCGGTACGCGGCCGTGGTGACGAGCAGTTTGAGAAATGCCTTCGTGTCCCATTTGAGCCGGACAAGTTCGGTGGCCATCCAGTCGAGCATTTCGGGGTGGCTCGCCAGTTCTCCCTGCGTGCCAAAATCCTCGCTCGTGCGCACGAGGCCGGTGCCGTAGATCGCCTCCCAATAACGATTGGCAATCACGCGCGCGGTGAGCGGATTGCGCGCGTCCATGATCCAGCGCGCTGCCGCGAGCCGGTTGGTCTCGCCCGCCGGCGCGGGAATTCCGTACACAGCCGGAAAACCGGCGGCCACCAAATCGCCCTTCGCTTCGTGGTTTCCTCGGAGGTGGATGTGGGTGAGGCGCCGTTGCGCGCCCGCCAGTTCCTTCATCACCGGCACGGTCACGGGTTTCAAGTCCGTGATTTTTTTGTTCAAGGCGACAATCTTTTCGCGTTCGGCTTTTCCCTCGGGCCAGATGTTGCTCACGTAATAAGCGGTGATGCGACTGCGCATCGCATCGGCCTGCGGACCTTGAGGCGGCGCGGCCAGAAGCGACATCTGTTTGATCAACTCCAAAATGTCGGCGGGCGTGCGCGCGTGTTCAGTCACATGCGCATCGGCCGTCACACTCAAGCGAAACCGGCCAAGCGTCGCCTTGGGCGTGGCGGATTGATGGTCGAGCGTGATGATCAATCGCGAGCCTGCGGGCACGGCGATGGGTTCGGCGGCGATGAGTGTGAGCGTGTGCGGTTTGTCCATCGCGCCGCCCACGGCCCAGCCGCGCGTGCGATCTTTTTTGGGCGCGTCATCGTGGATGACGTTGTCGGCATCAAATCCGGTCTGCGTAAAACTCGCGAGGGCTGCCGCAAAGCGAAGCTCGCGATCGCCATTGAGCACGATTTCCGCACTGCGCGGCGGCGCGGGAATGGCGGCTTTTTCCCAGATGACTTTGCGCTGTTCATCGAGCGCGATGAGGCGGAAACCCGCGAGGCGCTCGGGCAACTCGGTGCGATTCCATATGACGATACGGTCGATCGCCGTCGCAGTTTTGAGATCCAATTCCCACCACGGATCGTCCTGTTGTCCGGAATGGGCGACGGAACCTTTTTCATATTCGCCATCCGTGCGGCCATCAATGGCGCGTGCAGCCACGGCATCGAGATAGGTGCTGCTGAAACTGGCGGCGCCCGCGCGAGCCACATTTTCTTGGCCGGAGAAAATCTGCACCTCGGCGATCTGGATGATCTTTTGTTTGCCGGGCAGTTCCAGCCGGATGAATCGCGCCTTCGGTCCCGCTGCGCTAGCGGGTGGGCGCAGTGTGGCGTGCAGTCGTGTGAGCACAAAGTTGCCGCCTGCGTGACCGGCATTGGGCATGGTTTCCAACCGCAGCGCCGCGAGTTTTTGCGCCTCGGCAATCGGCAGTTCAATCGTGATCGTGTCCTTGGCGGACTCGTTCTTTTCGATGGAGATGGCGCGATCACCCAGCACGATGGCCGGTGCGCCAGACTTGGCCTTCGGCGATTCGGGCACGGGCACATTCCAGTTGATTGAAAACGGGAACGCGCGCGCCCACGCCTGCGCGGCCGCCGTGAGTGGCGCGGATGGCTGGAGCTGCTTGGCGTTGATGGCGGCGATGTCGGCCAGCCACAGTTCCTTTTGTTTGCGCTGATCCTCGGTGATGATTTCCTGCAGCGGATTCTCGTCGCGCTTATCGGAGTCGGCGGTGTTGTTAAAAATGGCGAACAGGCGGAAATAATCCTCCTGAGAGATGGGATCGTATTTGTGGTTGTGGCATTGGGCGCAGGCCATGGTCGTGCCCATCCACACGGCGAGAGTGGTGTTCACTCGATCCACGACGGCCACATTGCGGAACTCCTCGTCGTCGGTGCCGCCCTCGCTATTGGTCTGTGTGTTGCGGTTGAAGGCCGTCGCGGTGATCTGATCGGCGGTGGGATTGGCGAGCAGGTCGCCGGCGATCTGATCAATCGTGAACTGGTCAAAAGGCAGGTTGGTGTTCAACGCGCGGATCACCCAATCGCGATAAGCCCAGATGACTCGCGAGGGATCGTCGGCGTATCCGGCGCTGTCGGCGTAGCGGGCCAGATCCAGCCACATGCGCGCCCAGTGTTCGCCGTAGGAGGGTTTGGCCAGCAGTCGATCCACCCATTTCTCGTAGGCGTCGGGCGATTTGTCGTCGATGAATTGCTTCACCTCGGCAGGCGTGGGCGGCAGGCCGGTGAGATCGAGCGACACGCGGCGGATGAGTGTGTGGCGATCGGCCTCGGGCGAAGTCTTCCAGCGGCGCCGCTCGATTTCCGCGAGAAGAAAAGTGTCTACAGGATTGCGCGCCCATTTCGTGTCTTTCACCGGCGGCGGATTGCCGCGCACAGGCGCAATGAAAGCCCAGTGCGGCTGATACTCGGCGCCCTGCGCGATCCACTGGCGCAACAAATCTTTTTGTGCGGCGGTGAGCTGGAGCTTCGTCTCCGCTGGCGGCATCACATCGTCAACGTCCTGGGTGTGGATGCGCGTGATCAGGCTGCTTGATTCCGGCTTGCCCGGCTGGATGGCGCGGCCGCTCTTGCGTTCGCGAATGGCCTCATCGCGCACATCCAATCGCAGGCCGGCTTTACGCGCCTTTTCGTCTGGCCCGTGGCACTTGAAACAATTCTCGGAAAGAATCGGCCGGATATCGCGGTTGAACGAGACGCTGGATGGTGCGGCGGAAAGTGAGGGCGAACCTGCGGCGAGCGCAGTTGCGACACACGCAATCTGACGGAGTCTCGTGATCATTTCCAAAAGCATTGCACAGTCATTTGACGATGTAAATGTGACGCCAAGGGACGTGGCCGCATTGAAACGGTGATCAAGCGATGATTTCGTGGACGACTTTGCCGTGCACATCCGAGAGTCGATAGCGCCGCCCCTGAAATTTGTAAGTGAATTGTTCGTGGTCGATGCCCAGCAGGTGCAGCAGCGTGGCTTGGAAATCATGCACGTGCACTGGATTCACCGCGGCATTCATTCCCAGATCATCGCTGGCACCGTAGGTGATGCCCGGTTTCACTCCGCCACCCGCCATCCAAATGGTGAAGGCGTAAGGATGATGATCGCGTCCCCATTGCGGGCGATTGCTCAGTTCGCCCTGAATGAACGGCGTGCGGCCAAATTCGCCGCCCCAAATAACGAGCGTGTCTTCGAGCAGGCCGCGCTGCTGCAGGTCCGCCACCAATCCGGCGCTGGGCTGATCGGTGTCGCGACATTGATTATACAGCTCGGTGGTCACGCTCCGATGTTGATCCCAACCCGCGTGCATGACCTGCACAAAACGCGTGCCGCGCTCGATGAGTCGCCGCGCCATGAGGCAGTTGTAGGCAAAGGTGCCGCGTTCCTTCACCGCGGGTCCGTACAAATCGAGCACAGGTTGCGGCTCCTTCGAAATATCTGCCAGCTCCGGCACGCTCGCCTGCATGCGATACGCCATCTCGTATTGCGCGATGCGCGTGAGGATTTCCGGGTCGCCAAATTCTGCGTGGCGCATCTGGTTCAACTTCGCGAGATCATCGAGCATGCCACGCCGTTCTACAGCGCCGATTCCCGATGGGTTCTGTAGATACAAAACTGGGTCGCCACCGGCGCGGAATTTCACGCCTTGATATTGTGAGGGCAAAAATCCGCTCTCCCAATAGTAGTCGTAGAAAATTTGGCCGCACGTCGTTCCCTTGCTCACGCTGGTCATCACGACGAATGACGGCAGGCTGTCGGTGTCGCTGCCAAGGCCGTAACTCAGCCATGCGCCCATTGTGGGTCTGCCGGGCGTCTCGCTGCCGGAGAGAAAAAACGACACGGCCGGCGCATGATTCACCTGCGTCGTGTGCATGCTTTTGATGAAGCAGAGATGGTCGGCCATGCGCGCCGTGTGCGGCATGAAATTACTCACCCACGCGCCACACTTGCCGTGCTGCTGATATGGCTCGACGGGCGCAAGCATCAATTTGCCGTCGGGATTTCCCGTCATCGTGCTGAACCGTTTGCCTTCGATGTATTCTTTCGGCACCGGTTTGCCGTGCAACTTTTGCTGGAGCGGTTTGTAGTCGAAAAGATCCGTGTGCGTCGGCGCGCCGTTCATGAACAGGTAAATCACGCGTTTTGCCTTCGCTGGAAAATGAGGCAGCGTGCCCAGTCCGCCGAACGCGCCGCCCATCTTTTGCGCCGCGCCGCTATTGCTTGCGAGCAGCGATGCCAGCGCCGCCGTGCCGATGCCTGTGGCTGATTGACCGAAGAATTGGCGACGATTCACCATGAGTTGATTCTCGGCGATGAGATTGGAGTTACTCATGGGTGATCACTTCGTCGAGGTTCAGAATCAGATTGCAGATCACCGTGAATGCCGCGTGGTCGGCAGGGTTCAGAGTTTCGTCGCGCTTGGATTCGCCCACAGCCAAAAGCGATTTGGCCGAAGCGGCATCGCGCAGATATTCCCGCCGCAACACATCGAGTCGTTTGAGCAACACTTCGCGCTCGTCGAGTTTCGGCGCCCGGGATGTGGCCAATTGAAATGCGAAAGAGATCCGCGCCGCATCGTCCGTGCCGGCTTCGCGCAATACGCGCTGGGCCATGGCGCGTGAAGCCTCGATATAAGTCACGTCGTTCAGCGTGATCAATGCGTGCAGCGGTGTGTTGGTGCGTCCGGTGCGGACCGCGCAGGTCTGGCGTTTGGCTACATCGAAGAAGATTGTCGGACCCACGATACGCCGCCAAAAAGTGTAAAGACTGCGACGATACAACGACTCGCCGTGGTCCTGCTGATATTGTTTATTACCGAAGGTGGCCTCGGCCCAAATTCCCTCCGGCTGATACGACTTCACCGGTGGCCCGCCGATTCGCTCCACCAACAGGCCGCTCACGAAAAGCGCCTGATCACGGATCATCCACGATGGAAGCCGGAAACGCGGTGCGCGTGCGATCAGCCGGTTCTCCGGATCGCGTTCCTGCAATGCCGGCTTGAATTTCGATGACTGCCGGTACGCCGCGCTCGTGACGATGCGCTTATGCAGTGTCTTTACATTCCAGCCTGTGGAAACAAATTCTGCGGCCAACCAGTCGAGCAATTCCGGATGGCTCGGCTTCTCGCCTTGCACGCCAAAATCCTCGGAGGTCTTCACCAGTCCATTGCCGAAAAATAGCTGCCAGTGACGATTCACTGTGACGCGCGCCGTGAGCGGATGCTGCGGTTCCAAGAGCCAGTTCGCCAGCCCCAGCCGATTACGCGGCGCGTTGGTCGACATGGCTGGAAGGCTCGCTGGTGTTGCAGAATTCACCAATTCAGTGGGCTTGGTGTACACGCCGCGTTCGAAGATGCGCGTCTCTCTGGGTTTTCCCATTTCCGCCATCACCATCACTTTGGGAATGCTCTTTTCAAATCCGTTACGGGCTTCGATCGCCGCCTTCAATGACTTCAAGGCCACACCATATTCCGGTGCGGGTTTCTCGAATTGCGTGACGAGTTCGTCCAGCGATTTGGCGTCGCGCTGCGCTGCTGCACGAGCGAGTGTTTTTCTGACAGCTTCCGGGAGTTCCTTTGCGGCGGTGGAATCCGCCGCGGTTTGTTTTTCCTCGCGCGGAAACCGCTTCATTTCCAGCTCCGTCAACTTCGCAACCTCGGAGTCGAATCTCTGCTGAAGTTCCGCTCGCCGTAGTTGATCCGCCTCAGTTTGCACGATCAGATTGGGGGCGCCTTGCGGATCGCCGCCACCGCCTGTGACGGGCGTGTTGTTAAAGAAAGCGAACAGACTGAAATAATCGCGTTGAGTGATCGGATCAAATTTATGGTCGTGACAGCGCGTGCAGGTGAACGTCATTCCCAGCCAGATCGTGCCCAATGTTTCGGTTTGATCGAAGATGTATTCGATCCGGTTTTCTTCAGCGATGCGGCCGCCTTCGCCATTGATCATGTGGTTGCGATTGAATCCCGTGGCGAGCCGCTGTTCATCCGTGGCATTCGGCAGTAAATCTCCGGCGAGTTGCTCCAGCGTAAACTGATTGTAAGGCAGATTGTGGTTGAGCGACCGCACCACCCAATCGCGCCAAGGCCACATCGTTCGGTCGCCATCGCCTTGGTATCCGTTACTATCGGCGTAGCGCGCGGCGTCCAGCCAGTCCCAAGCCATGCGCTCGCCATAACGCGGCGAGGCCAGCATTCGATCCACAGCCGATTCATAAGCCGCAGGCGAAGGGTCTTTCAGGAATGCAGCCAATTCCACTTGCGACGGCGGCAATCCCGTGAGGTCCAACGAAACGCGCCGCAGCAATGTCACATTGTCCGCTTCCAGCGATGGTTGCAGACCTTCGAGTTCCAATCGCGCAAGAATGAACCGGTCGATCTCATTGCGCGGCCACTTCGTGTTTTTCACCGCCGGTAATGCAGCTCGTTGTGGCGGCTCGAATGCCCAATGTTTGCTCCAAGCCGCGCCTGCATCCACCCAAGACTTGATCGCTGCGATTTGCGCCGGCGCGAGTTTCAGTTTCGATTCCGGCGGTGGCATCATCACATCCGGATCTTTGGAAGTGATGCGCCGGATCAATTCGCTTCTGGAACTTTTGCCGGCGATGAGAACAGGTTTCTCCGTGCGCAGCGCGCCTTCCTTCGTGTCGAGCCGCAGCTTTCCCTTGCGCGCTTTCTCATCCGGGCCGTGGCATTTGAAACAATGATCCGAAAGGATCGGCAACACCTCGCGCCCGAAATCTGCCGGCGCAGCTTGCAACGCCGCCACCAGCATCGACCCTGCCATGATGATTCCGGCTCTCTTCATCCGTTGTGATTCTGTGGCGTTCGGCGGGATGGAATCAAGCTCCACTCCGATCCATTGAGTTTCAACCTTGCACGGCGCGCAGGGCTGCGTCGTAAACTGATTTCAGGGGCACGCCGGCATTCTCGGCCAGCACGCGGCAGCTTTCAAACTCGGGCGCGGCCTGCACCACTTTTCCGTCGAGCTTGCCGAGCTTCACTTTGATTTCGCCAAAGGACGTCTTCACATTCGTCCATTCGCGTTGCAGCTTGCGCCGCTGGGCGATCGTGCGGCGCACTCCAAAGGCGCTCGTCTCGCGCAGCACAAGTGCGGCAAACTTGTCCGCGTCCGCCTCGGCGCAGAGCACGCTCAACAGCACGCCGGGCCGGTTCTTCTTCATCTGGATCGGCGTGTGAAAAACATCCAGTGCGCCCGCGCCGAGCGCGCGTTCCACAAAATGTCCGAGCACCTCGGCGTTGATGTCGTCCAGATTGGTTTCCAAAACGGCCACGGTGTCGGTCTCCCAATCATGCGTGGTGGCGGAATCATCGGCTGCGCCCAATACCGCGCGCAGCACATTCGGGCGCGTGTGATTGTCGCGTGTGCCCAAACCAAAACCGACTTTCTCCAGTCGCAGATTTTGCATCGGGCCAAAGTGCTCCACGAACTCCGCGAGGATGGCCGCGCCGGTGGGCGTCACCAGTTCGTGCGGCTCCTCGCATTGCGTGAGCACGATGCCGCGATCGGCGAGAATGTTCAGCGTGGCCGGCGCGGGGATGGGAAAACGCCCGTGCGCGCACTGGATGAATCCCGTGCCCTCCACGACCGGCCCAGCCAGCACGCGCGGCTTGCCCGCAAGTTCCAGCGCGATGCACGCGCCCACGATGTCCACGATCGAATCGACCGCGCCCACTTCGTGAAAATGCACTTCGAAGGGTGCCATGCCGTGGATTTTTCCTTCGGCCCGAGCCACGCGCAGAAATACCGCCACGGCTTTCTGCTTCACCCAATCGCTCAATTTGCTCTGATGAATCAACTCCGAGATCTGACCGAAATTGCGGCTCCCGCCCGTCCCGCCCGCATCGTGGCTGTGCTCGTGAGAATGACTGTGCGTGTGCGCATGGGCATGGCTGTGATCGTGACTGTGCGAATGATCGTGTCCGCCATCGCCGCCACCGCAGGCCAGATGGACATCAAACTTCACTCCTTCAATCGCGCATTTCTGACGGCGATTGGCGGCCAGCGTGTAGCCTTCCAA
>CAMDOH010000078.1 GCA_945903605.1 Akkermansia muciniphila | reverse complement strand
TTGTCGCCAAGATCTCACTCATTCGCGCCAAGAAAGCGGATACGGAATTCAAGGCGCGCGTCACAAAAAACGAGGATCGATTGAAGTCGGTCACCAACTCGCGCCTTTCCAGTCACACGGTGGATTATCTTTTGAAAGTTTCCAATCGTCCGTCGCTCATCAATGATTTGAAGGATGAATTTGAAGAGATCCTTGGCAAAGGGTCGATTGATAAAGTGGTTGTTTCAGAGTGGATCATGCAGTGAATCATGTCTCCCTGGTTTCAAAATCCTGATTCGGCGACAGGCCCGCAACTCGAGCAGCGGCTCGATTGGCAGCCGGCTTGGCATGCTGTCGAGGCGCCCGATTCCGGCAAAGTCATGGATGCCGGATCGAGCGAAGGCACGATTCATCTTTATCGCCCGCGCGGTGGGCAGGACGATGTTCCCGCCGGTGCCATCAAGACTTTTTCAGTTGGCCGGCACATGGTTCTTTCGACGAGCGAGCTGCATCGGTTCCGCTCGCACAATCAGATCCTGATCCGTTCACTGGCGTCGCGACTCTCGCTTTTCTTGCGCATGGAATTTTCCATGGAAGTGACTTCGCTGGAGATCATCGAGCTGCAGAAATACAACAAGCTCGTGCAATCACCGCGCCACATGATTCTTTACAAATTCAATCCGCTCGACTGTCTGGGCGCCATCGACATTGAAAAACCAATGGCGTTGACCATCGCCGACCGCATGTTGGGCGGCAAGGCCTTCTCCGTGAATCCAGACCGGACCATTCGCGAAGTGGAAACGGCTTTGGTGGATCAGATCGTGTTGATCATGCTGCGCGAGTGGTGCAAATACTGGCAGTACAGCACCGAATTGCGTCCTTCGATTGTTGGTCACGAGTCCAATGCTCAATTCCTCACCATCGGCCTGCCGGACGATTCATTCTATCACATGGTGATCGAGGCATGTCTGGGAGATTGCGTTGCCCAAATTCAATTTCTGCTTCCCGTGCGCGGCCTCGATCCGTTGCTGCACTCCATCCATCAGGATGCCGCGAAAGCGGCCGATGTGATGGAAACCGAAGAATTCATAACTCCAGAGTTGCACTGGAATCACAACTACGATTCGGTGAAGATCAAGGTCAACGCTGAATGGAGCGACCTGCCCATTTTGAGCGGCGATTTGCTGGCGCTCAAGCCTGGCGACATCATCTCGCTGGATGCCGCGCGGCTCGGCAAAGTCCAAATCAACGTGGCCGGCGTGCCGAAATATTTTGGCCGTCTTGGCAATGTGGACAATCATTGCGCCGTGCAGATTACTGAACCCATCCTCAGCCAATCATGAGTATGACTACCGAACCCAACCCAAATTTAGACTTCCTGCTCGATGTGCCGATTAAATTATCCGCCGAGCTTGGCAGCTGCCAGATGACTATGGAACAATTGCTCCGGCTCGAACTGGGAGCGGTAGTGCAACTCGACAAGCCAGCCAATGCCCATGTGGATATTTTTGTGAACAACAAACTGGTTGCCCGCGGGGAGGTCGTCGTCGCCGAAGATCACTTCGGCATCCGCGTCAAAGAACTCCTCCACAAGAAAGTGGTTCAATGATTTCGCGGCTCGCCTACGGCCTCATCACCGTGGCGGTGTTGGTCGTCGGGAGCGATTGTTGGGCGGCCGTCGCCACCAACCTGGCTGGCACCAACGCGCCCTACACGCCGCCATTACCTTTGCCCGGCACACCGCCCGTGCCCCTCTTCGAGATGTTCATCAAGCTGATTGGCTCCCTGTTCATCGTGTTCGGCATCATTCTTGCCGGTGCGTGGCTGTTTCGCCGGTCCAAATTCGGATTGCTCGGCGGCAAAGGTGGCCACCTGCAAATCATCGAAAGCAAACCCATTGGCACGCGACAGGCATTGCACGTCGTTCAATACGGCGAACAACGGTTTCTCATTGCCGACTCGCCCACGGGCGTGCGCTTCCTCACTCCACTCGAAGTTCCAGCGGAATCCACGAAGGCCGAAGTGGTGCCGGCACCGAATTCATTCGCTGAGAAATTGAAGGCGCTCCTTCAACAGAAGTCATGATTGGCAAGCCGCGCACCTTTACACACTCGGCCGCGCGCCTGTTTGCGTGGGTGATGGGACTGCTCGTGTTGATGGGATTTGGCGCCGCAGAAGCCGCCGCTCAAATCACCAACACCAATAACGCGCCGTTCAATTTCAACATTGGAATGAACCTTCCCAGCTCGGCGAAGGAAATCGATGTCGCCATCCGCATCGTCTTTCTCATGACGATTCTCACACTAGCGCCATCGCTGGTGATGTTGATGACCAGTTTCACTCGCATCATCATCGTTTTTTCTTTTCTCCGAAATGCGCTTTCGTTGCAGGGCGTCCCCGCGAACCAACTGCTGATCGGCTTCTCGTTGTTCCTCACCTTTTTCATCATGAAGCCGACTTACGATCAGATCGATGCCGATGCGGTCAAACCGTATTCAGCCGGGCAAATCTCCGGGCCGGTGGCGTTCGAACGTGCTTCTGGGCACATGAAACAATTCATGCTGCGGCAGGCGCGACCGCGCGATGTGGATTTCTTTGTGAGCCTGGCCAAGATTGGACCGACGCCAGTTGATCAACTTCCGATGACCGTGGTCATTCCCGGTTTTGTGCTGAGCGAATTGCGCACGGGATTTCAGATGGGATTTTTGCTGTTCATTCCATTCATCCTGATTGATTTCGTTGTCGCCATTGTATTGATGAGTCTGGGTCTGATGTTCCTGCCGCCAATGACTGTCTCCATGCCGCTGAAGATTTTGCTTTTCGTGCTGGTGGATGGATGGACGTTGGTGGTGCGGTCGTTGGCAGCGAGTTTTGGAATCTGAAATGAGCCCTGATTACACAGTCGAGGTGTTGAAAAACATGATCATGCACATCATCATGATCTCCGCCCCGTTGTTGCTGACCGGCATGGTGGTGGGTTTGCTGGTGAGCCTGTTCCAAGCCGTGACATCCATCCAGGAACAGACGCTCACATTCGTTCCCAAAGCGCTGGCGGTCACTGCGGTTCTATTTTTCATTCTGCCGTGGATTCTCCGGACGCTGATCGATTACACCACGGGCATTTTCGACAAACTGCCGCAGATGGTCCAGTAGCACGCAGAAGGAGGCTTGCAAATGGAGGAGCTATTCCTGACTTGGTTTTTGATTTTCGTCCGAGCGGGTGCGCTACTCTCGGTCTTCCCAATTTTCTCCGCCGCTGCAGTTCCCGTGCGCCTTCGAATCATGCTTGCCGGATTGCTGGCATTTTTAGTGATGCCCACTGTGGCGCTGCCGCCGGAATTCCCAAGATCCGGTTTGTTGGATATGACGCTCGTGCTCATGAAAGAAGTGAGCATGGGTTTGCTTTTGGGGTTTCTTAGCAGGCTAGTGATGTTCAGCGCGTCACTGGCCGGACATTATGTGGGAAACGAGATTGGGCTGCAGTTGGGCGGCATGATTTCGCCGGGAGAGACGACGCCCACCGAAGTGCCCGGTGTCATTCTTCAGTTGCTGGCGACGATGCTGCTGCTGGCGATGGACATTCATCTGGCGATCATCGCCGGCTTTCAACAGTCGTATTCAGTGCTGCCTATTGGCGGCGGAGTTCTCTCCAATGGATTGTTTGATTTGATGACGGCGAAGGTGGCGCGCGCATTTTTGGTGGCAGTCAAAATCGCAGCGCCCATTCTGGCCGTCGGTGTGGTACTGAACCTGCTAATGATGATATTGGCGCGCGCAGTGCCACAAATGAACGTCTTTGCGGAAAGTTTTAGCATCCGGGTGGTCGTCGGATTGTTCCTGTTCGGCAGCGTGTTGAGTTTGGCATCGCACGAACTGACCGGCTATTTGGGGAGCGTTCCGGAGGATTTTCTCGTGGTGGCTCGATGGCTTGGGGTGGGGGACTGATCGATGGCTGAATCAGAATCAGGCGCAGAGAAGTCAGAGCAACCAACAGCCCGCCGGTTGGACGAGATGATTTCTTCGGGCCAGTTCGCGAAGAGCCTCGAGATTCAAACTGTCGTGATGCTCGGCGCGGGAGTGATGATTCTGACTTTGATGGCACCGCGCATTTTTCAGGACATGCGGTCCTACATGGCGGGGATGTTCAGCCAGTTGGCCACGTTCCAAGTGACGGAAGAAAACATGCCGTGGATGTTCGGCCATTTCTTTTCTGTGGCAGGCGTGGCGGTGTTGCCCGTGATGATTGCGGCGGTTTTGGCAGCGGTGATGAGCGGTGGGTTTCAAAGTCGATTCCAGCTCTCTCCCAAATCTCTGGACCCAAACTGGAACAAGCTCAACCCCATCAACGGATTCAAATCGCTCTTTAGCATGCAGTCGATCGTTCGGCTGGTATTGTCGTTTTTCAAACTGGTGGTCATCGTCGGCATGACTTACCCGGTGATCAAATCGATCATGAGCGACCCGATCTTTTATGAATCGATGGATTTCAGCCACCTGCTCGTATTCATGGTCACCACGGCGCAGTCCGTCGCACTGCGCGTGTTGGCGGGCATGGTGCTCATTGCCATTGCCGATTATGGCTATCAATTGTGGAAGACGGATCAGGACAGCCTCATGACCAAAGAGGAAGTGAAAGAGGAATCTAAGAATACAGAAGGCAACCCCACAATCCGCAGCGAGCAAAAGCGCCGGCGCCGCGACATCTTGCGCCAAAATTGGGCGAGAGAGATTCCGCGAGCCGATGTCATTATCACAAACCCGACGCATCTGGCCATCGCGCTGCGATACGATCGGAAAAAAATGGGCGCGCCGCGAGTGGTCGCCAAAGGCGCGCGATTCAATGCGATGCGCATCCGCGAAATTGCCAAGCAGAACCAGATTCCGATTCTCGAAAACAAACCCGTCGCGCGCCTGCTTTTCAAACATTGCAAAGTAGGGCAGGAAATTGTGCCCGACTTGTATGCTGCCGTGGCAGAAATTCTCGCCTTTGTGTACCGCACCAATCGCTATCGGTACTACCGGCAAGGGTTGGAATTACCTCGCTGATAGCGATTTTTGGCCCGATTCATCCCTTCGATTGGCACTTAATCTGCTCTGAACAGGTGGGAGTCAGGATGATTCCCACGGATATCCATGATTAAGTTAAGCGTAGCGCCGAATTGGGCACGGAAGTTCACAGGAGAGCTGTGCTCATGAGTGCCGCACCAGCGCAAACCGGCAAGTTGGCCTGGGCCGAAATCGTGCTGGTCACCTTCATCTTCAGCGTGCTGCTGTGGATGATTCTGCCGTTGACGCCGTGGCTGCTCGATCTGCTGCTCGCCTTCAGTATTGCCTCCGGACTTTTGATCATGCTCGTGATCATTTACATCCGCGACCCATCTGAATTCACCAGCTTTCCCACCTTGCTGCTAATCATCACGCTGTTTCGGTTGGCGATCAACGTCGCTTCGACTCGGTTGATTCTCGCCGACGGCAAGGCAGGCGAGATCATCCAAAAATTCGGTGAGGTGGTGGTGCAGGGAAATTACGTCGTCGGCTTCGTCGTGTTCATCATTCTCACCGTGATTAATTTTGTGGTCATCACCAAGGGTGCCGGACGTATTGCAGAAGTCGCCGCACGATTCACTTTGGACAGCTTGCCCGGCAAACAGATGGCGGTGGATGCAGAGCTGAACGCCGGCCTGATCAAAGAAGATGAAGCGCGTCGTCGCCGTCGCGCTGTGGCACGCGAAGCAGAATTTTACGGAGCGATGGACGGTGCGAGCAAATTCGTACGCGGCGATGCCATCGCCGGTATCCTAATCACCATCGTCAATATCATCGGTGGCATCGGCATTGGCGTGATTCAAAAGGGAATGGATGTCAGTCAGGCACTCCAGACTTACACCATTCTCAGTATTGGTGACGGTCTTGTTTCGCAGATTCCCGCGCTCGTCATCTCCACCGCGGCGGGCATCCTCGTGACGCGTGCAGGAGACCAGCAAAGCCTCGGCGACACGCTCGCCCGGCAAGTCTTCTTCCAGCCCAAAGTGCTCACATCACTGTCCATCTCGCTGCTGATCCTCGCGTTGTTTTCACTTTTGACAGGTGTGTTGCCTTGGTTCCCGTTCCTGGTGATGGGATTAATCTTCGGCCTGTTGCAACGGACTTTTGAGAAGCGCGGACTAATTCAATTGCGGCCTGCCGGTGGTGGTCCCGGATTAGACGGAGGCGACCCCGGTGATGGAGGGCCTTCGGCCGGAGGTGGCAAACCCACTGGTGGCGGAGCAAAAGGGGCTGATGCCGGCGGCGAAAAACTCGATGCCTTGTTGAAACTCGACACGCTACAAATTGAACTCGGATACGGACTGCTTGCGCTGGCCGATCCGAAAAAGGGCGGCGACATTCTCGAACGCGTGACGAGCATCCGCAAAAATTTTGTTCAAGACATGGGTTTCATCATTCCTGCCGTCCGGCTTCGCGACAATTTGGAATTGGGCGCAAACGAATATCGCTTCCTGTTCCGCGGCCAGATGATTGCCAAAGGTGAAGTCATGCCCGGTTTCTGGCTGGCGATGAACACGAACAACAATCCCGAAATCTTGCCCGGCGTGCAGACGGTCGAGCCAGTGTTCAATCTTCCGGCCACTTGGATTTCTGAAGTGGAACGTCGACAAGCCGAGGTTTCCGGTTTCACAGTCGTGGATGCGGGTTCCGTTCTCGTGACTCATTTCAGCGAGACCATCAAACGCGCCTGCAGTCAGATCATCAGCCGGCAGGATGTGCAGACGCTGCTGGACAATCTCAAGGAATCCAATCCAGCGTTGATCAACGAGCTGATCCCCAATCTACTCACCGTGGGTCACGTTCAACGCGTGCTGCAAAATCTACTGGCCGAGGGCGTCTCCATCCGCAACCTCGTCACCATTCTCGAACGTGTGGCCGATCACGCCAGCACCACGAAGAATCCCGATGAACTGGCCGAGCACGCCCGTCGCGCCATTGGCGCCCAAGTTGTCCGTCCCTATCTCACCGGCACGGGGATTCTTGAAACCATCACTCTTGATCCATGGCTGGAAGAAGATTTGGTGAAAGGATTGCGCAACTCCGCCAATGACACATCGCTCATGATGGAGCCCAAAGTGGCCGAACATCTCTCGCATCACCTCAGTCGCGCCGTGCAGCCGATGATCGCCGCGGGCAAGCTTCCAGTCGTTGTTTGTTCGGCGACCATCCGAATGGGGCTGCGCCGTTTCTTCGCGCCGAAATTTCCTGAACTGGCCTTCCTTTCCTACGAAGAATTGCCGCCTAAAGTGGAAGTTCTTTCCAACACCAATATTCCCAGCTTGAACTGACCACAGATCCGGCGTGACTCTTTAGAAATATGGAAGAGATCAAGATCTCCGGCGGCACGCGCGAGGAGGTGCTTGAAAAAGTCCGCTCCGAACTCGGTCCCGACGCGGTCATCCGTCAACTCCGGAAAACTTCAGGAAACGGAGTCCGATTCTGGGCCACCGGTTACGAAGTCATCGCCTCGCGACCCGCCATCACGATTCCCGAACCCGATTTGCAAGCGCGGCTGAATCGACGTGTGGCTCAATTATCACGTCGAAGCATGGAACCCGATGGCGAGCCATTGGCGAAAACGATTCTGCCAGCCGGTTTGGCCGCACGGTTTGCACAGGGACAACAACGATCTGGTGAAGAGACCATCGCCGCCGCGCGACTTCTCGAAAAGCTCGGCATACTGCCTTCGCACGCGCGTTGGATTTCGGGTCACTCCTCAAGTTTTCCCGGTCACACCAAGCCACGAGATCTGGCTGAGGAAATGCAAATTGTCCGCGAGTCACTGGCCGACTACTGGCACAGCTTGGCGCGACGCGTCGAGCGCGCAGAAGTCGGCACACGAGTGCTGATTGGCGCGCCCGGTTCCGGCAAGACCACGGCCCTTTGCAAATGGATGACGGATGAAGTTTTTATTCGTCGCCGCCCTTCTCGCGCATGGAGACTCGATGGCCATCTTCCGAACACAGCACGAATGTTGGATCTGCAGTGTGAATTGTTGGGCGTCCGCGTGGATCGAGTTTGGGGCAAGATCGATGGAGACGACGACTCACTTCGATTTGTGGATTTGCCCGGTGTGCAGACGGATGATCCCGCAGCGCTCACAGCGCTCATCGCGCAGGTGCGGCAGTTTCCAAAGCCGCAAACTTATCTCGTCTTGAACATGGCGTACGATTTGGGGTTGTTGCTGGCGCAGGCGAAGTTTTTTTCCAAGCTCCCGCTATCGGGTTTAATCATCACGCATGTGGACGAGGAAAAACGCTGGAGCAAATGCTGGAATCTTGTGTTGGCGACTCAATTGCCGGTAGCCTACATCGCCGGTGGCCAACAAATACCGGGCGAATTCAGGCATGCAGCTCCCGAGGCGCTATTCGATGCACTGCTGGCTTCCGAACAGGATTTGCTGGATTGAACAGATTGGCCCGCCGTTTTCTGTTCGCAGCCAATCGCGTTCTCAGCTAAGCTGCGGATGTGAGGTTGGATTTTCTCGTTATCATTTTGTTGATGCTGGTTGCTTGCGGCGGCAAATCAAAATCTCCGGCGATTTCCACAGGTAATTTCGGTAAACCAGCGGTCGATGCATTGAAAATCTTTGGTGAGGGCGGTGACTGGAGTGAATCGCAGGAGGTGATTGGTTCGGACGGAAAATCCAGAACCGTTTCGGCGCGTAGCAAGGCGCGATGGATCATGAATGGTCACGGCCTTTTGAACGAGGTGGTGGCGACGATCGACGGCCACACGGAATCTTCGCTCTGGTTGAAATCTTACGACTTGGAAGCGAAGGCATATCGGTACACTTATTTCTGGCCGGATGGCCGCGTGGACAATTTTGAAGGCGCACTGAGCACGGATGGCTCGATGCTGCGATGGACGGCGATTCTGATGCCGGGTGTCACAACCAAACTCTCGATTGTGATTTTTGAAAAGGTGCCCGTGCAAGCTCGACGCGAATGGGAATTCGAGATTTCGGAGGATGGCAAGCCGCTTGTCAAAGGTCGCGGCACGGGCGTCCGCAATTGAATTGGCACACGGGCGCGAATTTCATCCCGCCGATTTTTCCCAGCTGGTTTTCCAAGTCGGTCAGGAGTCAATCGCCGCTTCTTTCAAGACTTTCGCAGCTGAGGGCAACGCGTATTCCAGCAACGAGGCGTTTTTCATCACCTTTTTGGCCGACTCTTCTTGGCGGAATTCCAGCAGGCGGCGCAACCAGAAGACGAATTGTTTGGTGACGTTGATCTCATTGTCTCCAGTCACGGCACTGGGTTTGATTCCGGTGGCAATCTGGCAGAGGATAATCGCCGCGATGATGGAGGCGTCAGCCGCACCTGACAAGTGTTGGAGATGTTCAAGTGCTTCAGAGAATCTCCCCACGGTGAGCAGAGCAATGCCGCGTTGTTTGCGGATTTCCCGGTGGTCGGGATGGGATTGCACAGCGGATTCTGTCCAGTCCAGCGCCACTTCGGAATCTTTCAGATGGCCGTTGGTGATGACGCACCCGAGACTCCACAGATCTGAATCTGCCGTTCCTTCATGGATGGCGTTAAACAGGATTTGAATGGCCTCGGTTGCGCGATTTGTGGAGGTGAGAAACTTGGCGTAGTTATGGAGGACGCCTGCTGTACGACTACCGGATGCGAGGGCGAGTTTGAACTGTTCCTCTGCTTCAACGACTGCGCCGGTGTTGGCCAAACAGTCGGCCAACAAATGATGCGGTGCGATTCCATTCACTCCCGAAGCTGCTGGAGTGAGGACGGGAAGTGCGCGTTTTTCCAGACAGGCGCGAAGGTGTGGTATCGCTTCGCTTTTGCGCTGGGTTCGAATCAATGCCAATGCAGCCGCATAATGTAGGGAGGCAGTCGGACCGGTGTCGTGGGATAATTTGCTTCCAACGAGCTGGATTAACTCTTCATATTCCTCAGCCTGCAGGAGATGAAATGTGACCATTGTCATCAAACGCTCGCGCACTTCAGGTAATACAAATTTTGATTCTTGTTCGCTTAATAGGCGAACGGCCTTGCGATAGGGAGCGAGGGCTTCTTCACTGCGCCCTGAGTTCACCAGGTCCAATCCATAGTTCATCAGCAGCCCCACTTCGTCGGGATTTTCAACAATAGCCAACTCGAGCAGATCGAGGTTGCGCTGAACTTTGTTTTTGAGCTTCTTCACCTCCGGATCATAGCCGTAGTGCATCAACATGGCGGTGCCAAGGCCAGCCTCCATCTGCCAGTGTGACTGTCGAGCAACGATGGAGGAAAAAATCTGTTCGTGGACACGGAACACGAAGTGCAACCCAGGCGCATTGCGGAACAGGCGCGGGACGAAGGCGATGCCGTCGGCCGTTTCATTGAAGTTTTTCAGCGGGATACGGAATCCAAGTTGGTTGGGCTGTGCCATGTCGTGGCGCAGTGCGGCGATACTGCCGGACGGCAATTCTTCATCAGCGTCCAGACTGAGAACCCAATCTTCACGAGCGAACTGCAGGCCGTGATTGCGGGCATCGCTGAAATTATTATTCCAGACAAAGGAGTGAACCTCTGCGCCGTGTTGCTGGGCGATTTCGATTGTGCGGTCGGTTGAGCCAGTGTCCACCACGATGATTTGCCTGGCAATGGATTGGACTGATTTTAGGCATCGTGCCAGAACCGCTTCCTCGTTTTTGACAATCATACAAACGGTGAGAGTGGGTTCGTTGGAAAGTTCCGGAAGGGCAGGCCATGTGATTTGTGACTTACGAAGGAGCTTCTGTTTTTTCAGAGAATGTTCGACGCGCTGGGGGATGTCCCAGTTGGGCGTCAATTGGCGAAGACGCCGGATACATTCGCGAGCCTGTTTGTCGTCGCCAGCTTCGAGTGCGATTTCTGCCAGATGCAGATAAGCATCCGGGTGGAAAGGACGTTCAGAAATCGCGTGCAGGCCCGCATTCCAAGCATCCAAAAAGCGGCCTTCTTTCAACAACGCTTCTGATTCTTTGATGGATCCAACCAGCGCAACGGCAGGGGTATTTTGATTTCCTTTATCAACTGTGTGAAGAGCTGTCGGCTTTTCAGCAATAGTCGGAGTAGGTTTCGCAGCGCTGGGTTTGGGTTGGAGACTCTGGATATTCTCACGCGCGATGGCATTGGAAGGATCCAATTCCAAAACACGCGCGAACATTTCCACGGCTTCCTCTTTCAGCCCGGTCTTTGCGCAGCAGACGCCAAAGGCCATTGCGGCTTCTACTGAATTGGGTTGCGCGAATATCACCCGGGAATAGAGCCGGGCGGCTTCGAGATAATTCTCCGCCTGAAAAGTGGCATGTGCCAGCAG
>CAMDOH010000077.1 GCA_945903605.1 Akkermansia muciniphila | reverse complement strand
TACGACGAATTTCAGCAGCGCGCCGCCAGCATCGTGCTCTCCACCGATGCGCAGGCCGCCTTTGATCTCGGCCATGAAAAGGATGCGCTGCGCGATGGCTACGGCCGCTCGACCTTCGGACAGGGCTGCCTGCTCGCGCGCCGGTTGGTCGAGCGCGGCGTGCGTTTTGTCACCATCAATTACGGCGGCTGGGATCATCACAGCAAAATCTTCTCGTCGCTGGACAAGAAATTGCCGGAGCTGGACAACGGCCTGGGCACGCTCATCGCCGACCTCGACGAGCGCGGGCTTTTGAAGGACACACTCTTGCTCTGCATGGGTGAGTTCGGCCGCACGGCACGCATCAACAAAGATGCAGGGCGCGATCATTGGGGCCGCGCGGGCAGCCTGATCTTCGCCGGCGCCGGAGTGGCGCGCGGCAAGGTGGTCGGCGTCACGGACAAGGATGGCGCGGAAGTCACCGCCGATCCTGTGCGCCCTTCGGATGTGGCGCACACGGTTTACGAATCGCTGGGCATCGATCCGCGCGGAGAAATCCACACACAGGATGGACGGCCGGTGGCCATCCTCGAAGAGGGCGCGCTCATTAAACAGCTCTACAGCTAAGATGCGCCCGCTCCCTCGCGCCGCCGCTCTGGCGCTACTGGCTATCACCTGCCTGCTGTTCGCACAGGAGAAAAAGCCCGCGCCCAAGCTGCTCGTGGCATTCCCGCTCGGCGTGGAGCTGGGAAAGAAAACTGCCCTCACCCTGCGCGGTCTGAATCTGGATCACATCAAGGCCGTGCACGTGGAGCCTGCGGGCGCAGTGGTGGCCATTGAAAGCAATGGCACGGCCGCCGTCCCCAACAATACTTCCAAGGAAACTCTCGGCGACACTCAGGCGCGAGTGGCCATCACTCTGCCCAAAGACTTCACGGGCGACCGCCTGCTTTTGCGCGTGGAGTCGGCCGAGGGCCGCAGCGAGCCGCTCATGGTGCCCGTGCTGCGCGAAGGCGCATTCGTTTTGGAGAAGGAGGAGAACAACGCTTTCAAAACCGCCCAGCCGTTCACGCTGCCCGCGCGCGTCGCGGCCTCCATCCGCTCCGGACAGGACGTGGACGTGTACGTGATTTCCGGCAAGGCGGGGCAGGAGATTTTTATTGAGGTGTTCGCCCATCGCGGCGGTTCCTTGTGCGACGCGATGCTGACCCTGCGCGACGAACGGCTGTCGTTGCTTGCGGGCGACGACGATTCAGCCGGTGGCCGCGATCCGCGCCTGCAACTGCGCCTGCCCGCCGATGGAAAATATTTTCTCATCGTGCAAGACGCCCACGACACCGGTGGCGAGATGCACCCGTACCATCTCATCGTCCGCTGAGCCGATTCTTTTGCCGCTTGATTCGCGGGTGCGTGGGCGCATATTCGGTGTGATGTCTGGGGTTGCCAATTCCTCGCCGCATGATCACGGACACGCTTTCACTTTTCTGAACCCGCGCGTTCGCGAGGGAGTCGCGGTTTTCAGTCGTCGCTCGATGTTGAAGGCGGGGCTGGCGGGAATCGGCGGGCTGACCTTGCCCGACTTGTTCCGACTCCGTGCAAATCCAGCGGCCTCTCCTGCGGGGCGCGTGCCGGGGAAAAATAAGGCGGTGATTTTGCTGTGGATGGCGGGCGGCCCGAGCCACATCGACACTTGGGATATGAAGCCGAGCCGGCCGAAAGAGATTCGTGGGCCGTTCAAGAATATTCCCACAAAGCTGCCCGGCGTCCATCTCTGTGAGTTTTTGCCGAAGCAAGCGGCCCTGATGGACAAGCTCACGATCATTCGTTCGGTGGATTGTCGTGGCAGCAATCATCAACCGAACACGGTGATGCAAACGGCGAACGTGCTGGCGGAGACGCGCACCAATCCCGAGGCGCATCTGTATCCGGGTTATGCCGCCATTGTGGCCAAACACCGAGGCGCTAATCAGCCGGGCATTCCGCCGGCGGTGCATTTGAATGTGCGTGATCGGACTCATTTTGCCTGGTCAGGATACCTCGGCAAACGATACGACCCTTTCGTCGGCGACAATGTGAGCAGCCTTTTCCGTCTGCCCGGCGGCCTGACTTTGGATCGCGTTAAATCGCGTCGTTCGCTGGTGGAGCAGATGGATTCGCTGAGGCGCGATGTGGACGGTTCCGGAGCCATGGCCGCGCTGGACACATACGGGCAACAGGCGTTCGATCTCGTCGCGGGCGGCCGTGCGCAAGAGGCATTCGATCTTTCGCGCGAGCCGCAAAGGGTGATGGATCAATACGGCAATCACGACTGGTGCCAACAGGCGCTACTCGCTCGCCGGCTGGTGGAACGCGGTGTCAGTTTCGTCACGTTGGATTTGAGCCATCACTCGGCGTCTGGAACTTGGGACACGCACGGCGACAACATTCCCCCTTATGGCGGCATTTGGAATGGGCTGCGTCCGCTTCTGCCGGTGTTTGATCATCTTCTTTCCACACTCGTCACGGACCTCAGCGAGCGCGGCCTGTTGAATGATGTGCTGGTGATTGCGATGGGCGAATTCGGGCGCACGCCTCAGCTCGGTACGCAGGACAGCACAGATGGCCGCAACCATTGGCCCATCGTTCTCTCGCTTACGATGGCGGGCGGCGGGTTCCGACACGGACAAGTCATCGGATCAACGGATCGCGATGGAGGCGAGATTTCAGAACGGCCCGTGACTCCCGGCGATTTGGCGGCGACAATTTTCCATCATATGGGCGTTCCAATTGATGTGACCTACGAGGACCTTCAGGGACGGCCACGGCGCGTCATCGAAACGGGCGAGCCGCTTCATGAGCTGATTTAGCAAGGCATTCCATCGCTGATTCCGGCTCGTTTTTAAGCTGTGAGTAACTCTGAGAAGTCGCCTGTTTTCCCTCTCTTTTTGTCTCGTTTTCGGGCTTGATTTTCGTTGCGGGGATCTCGCCTATGGCCAGCAATGTCACGCCGAGAACGATGCGGTACCAGCCGAAAGCGACAAAGCTATGCGTTTGAATGAAACGCAACAACCAGCGAACAACCAAGAAGGCCGTGGCCGCCGCTGTCACAGTTCCGATTGCCAATAACATCCAGTCGTTGGTCGTAGGCGGGTTGTTCTGTCGGATGGCTTTGCTGGCCTCATACGCTCCGGCACTGAGCAGGGTGGGAATGCCAACCAGAAATGAAAATTCCGCGGCTTCCGCGCGGCGCATTCCCAGTACGAGCGCCATTATGATGGTGGCTCCAGATCGGGATGCGCCGGGAAATGATGCGGCCAAAAGTTGAGCGGCGGCGACGGACATGGCAATGGTCCATGTGATTTCTTCGGTGCCAGAATTTTCTCCGCCTTTTTTTGCGCGCCTTCTTTCTATAAGGACGAACAGCACGCCTCCAATGAGAGTGGCCCACGCAACGGGAGTGATATTTTCCGGCAGTTCCAGCCCGAGCTTTTTGAGAATCAGCCCGCCTATTCCTGTGAGAATAAAGGCAATTGCGAGCTTTTTGAGATATTCTCGGCTTGTGCTGTCTTCCCTGCTTTGAATCAGTTTTTGGATCTTCTCTCGAAATAAGAGCGCCACGGCAAGAACTGCGCCGCATTGAATGACGGTATTGAAGAGGGCGCTCTGCTGGCTCACCCAGCGTTGTGCGATGAGCAAGTGTCCCGTGGAGGAAACGGGGAGAAATTCTGTGATTCCTTCGATGATTCCGAGTACGATCGCTTCTGCCCAGTCTGGCATCCTGCTCGATTATGGGATAAGAAGAATCTGTGCGCACCATTTATTTGGATTACAATTCGACTACGCCGCTGGATGCGGGCGTGCGTGAAAAAATGGCGCCTTTCCTGGAGGGTGAATTTGGGAATCCTTCCTCTCTTCATGCGATCGGAAGGCGCGCGCGGGCGGCTCTGGATGACGCTCGCGACAGAGTATCGCGGGTTTTGAAGTGTTCTCCAGGCGAGTTGATTTTCACTTCCGGCGGAACTGAAAGCAACAATCTGGCGATCTTGGGTGCGGCTCGTTCGCTTCGGGAAAAGGGGCGGCACATCATCGTTTCTTCGGTGGAACACCCCTCGGTCCTTGGCCCCTGTGAATATCTTCTTGATAAAGAAGGATTCTCTGTTTCAAAAATTCCTGTCGACCGCTTTGGCGTGGTGTCTCCTGCGGACGTCTCTGCGCTGATTCGTAATGACACGGTTTTGGTGTCTGTCATGGCCGCCAACAACGTGGTCGGCTCGATTCAGCCTGTCCAAGAAATTGGCGCTCTCTGCCGCGACAAAGGCGTGTTGTTTCACACGGACGCTTCTCAGTGGTTTGGGAAGCTGCCTTTACTTTCTGTTCATTCATTCAACGCGGATCTGGTTTCTTTTTGCGCTCACAAATTTCACGGCCCGAAGGGAGCTGGCGCTTTGTTCGTCCGGTCTCAATCTCCGTTTTCTCCGTGCTTGTCTGGTGGGCCTCAAGAAAATGAGCGGCGTCCGGGAACTGAAAATGTCTCTGCTTGTGTCGGAATGGCAGAGGCAGTGGAGAGGTTCGTGGCGACTCCTGTTTTTTCTACTCCTTTCATCCGCTCTTTAACGAACCTCCCGTCGTTGCTTGCTCCTTTTTTCCCCGCGCTTCTTGGACACCCGGCTTCTCGCCTCCCCAATACTTTTTCTTTTTCAATTCCTGGTTCTGATGGTTCCTCTTTTTTGGCCGCGTTGGATATTGAGGGGGTTTGCGCTTCTTCGGGATCTGCCTGTTCTTCGGGTTCTTCCTCTCCCTCTCATGTGGTGGAGGCGATGGGGATGCCGGCCTCTGCTTCTTCTATCGTCCGCTTCTCTTTCGGCAGAGAGAATACTCACGATGATCTCGCCTCTCTCTTACATATTATTCCCTCCCTTGTTAGGCCTCATCTCGCATGTCTATAGCCTCTCCTATTCTTTGTGCTAATCTCTGGAAAACTAACTTCCTCTTTTTTTTTTCACTCCTGTTTTCCCCATTTTCATTCGTATTCCTTGACTCTCCGTCATTATTGCATTATCCCCACCCCATAATAAGGAAGAAGAAGAGAGTTTCCTTCCATCTAATATAAGGTGAAAATCACATCCCCTAGAGAATCGCTACTGAACGGACTGCAGGCGGTTCAATCGGTCGTCGCATCTCGCAGTTCTTTACCCATCCTTTCCAACGTGCTCCTTTCCGCCGAACCCGGACACATAGAACTCCGAGCCACGGATCTTGAGGTGAGTGTAGTGTGCAGGGTCGAAGCCAATGTGGAAAGAATCGGAGCAACGACGCTTCCAGTAAAGCGGCTCTTCGGGTTGATTCGCGAAATGCAAGGAGGCGAAGTCACACTGGAAGTGTCCGAAAAAGAGGTCAGCACACTTCAGGCAGGAGCATCCCTCTATAAAATAAATGGAATTGCAGGAGAGGAATTCCCGAGGCTCCCACAATTCAAAGAAGAGCCAGCGTTGAAAATCTCACAGAGCAAGCTGAAGGAGATGATCCGGAAAACCATATTTGCTGTCTCCACGGAAGAATCGCGCCACGTGCTGAACGGAGTCTATTTCAATGTACAGGAAGACAAGCTGACGATGGTGGCCACGGATGGGCGGCGGCTCGCACTCTCCGAGGAAGAAGCCGGAGAAGGAAAATCGACAAAGGTCGAATTCATCATTCCCTCAAGGTCCGTAGGCGAACTTTCTAGGAATCTCATTGGGAACGGCGAAGTGGAAATGCGAGTGAACAAAGGAGGCGGATCAGACGGGGCGCCCCAGCAGGTTGAATTTTGCATCCTGAGCGAAGGCAAATCTCCAGTGCGGATTTGCAGCAAGCTTATCGAGGGAAACTTTCCCAATTTCAAACAGGTGATCCCGAAGGAAATGAAAGAGAGGGTGACGATCATCCGCGAAGAATTACTTCAGGCACTCAGACGAGCAGACAACATCACCAGCGAACGGAACAGCTCGGTGAAACTGAACTTCTCAAAAAACCGACTGTCGATCACGGCCAACAGTCCGGACATTGGAGAAGGACGCGAGAACATCGCCATCAACTACAAAGGGCCCGACATTTCCATCGCCTTCAATCCCACCTTTCTGATGGATCCGCTCAAAGTGCTCGAGAGCGACGAGATTCACATCGAATTGATCGACGACAACAGCCCAGCAGTCATCAAAAGCAACACCCCGTTTCTCTACGTGTTGATGCCGATGCGGTCGAATTGAAGACAAGCGCAGGCCAAATGGAAGACGGGGAAAAAATTCCGCTTCTCCAACAGGGAAAAAAGGAATCCGGGCACGGCCCGGTCCTGTGGAAGATGGGAGCGGCAGTATTTCTCTTAGATCAGGGATCGAAGTGGGCGGCCATTTCTGCAATAGGGAATGGAGAAGAAAAAACCGTCATAGAAGGATTTTTCAAATTCGTCCACTGGCACAACACCGGGGCAGCATGGAGCATCATGCAAAACCAAAACACGCTGCTGATGGCCA
Organism: Akkermansia muciniphila; assembly: GCA_945903605.1. GTDB lineage: Bacteria > Verrucomicrobiota > Verrucomicrobiia > Limisphaerales > UBA1100 > CAMDOH01. Next base: position 4,935 of record CAMDOH010000077.1, on the reverse strand, counting down.
TCTCCGCAATCGCATTCATCGGGCTGATTTTCTACCGAAGCCAATTTGATATAGGATCCCAAAGAGGAAGAATAGCGCTGTCGTTGCTGTGCGGAGGCATTCTCGGAAACTTGGCCGACCGGCTCATTCACGGACATGTAGTGGATTTCATCCGTTTCTATCTCAAGACACGCGGCCAGCAACAAGAGGTGGGATTTCCCGCATTCAATGTGGCCGACACAGCCATTTGCGTTGGAGTTGGGCTGATGTTTTACAGCACCTGGAAAGCGGCCAAGCACGGCGCAGAACCCCCCGGAGCGCCCACGCAAGCCTGATGATCAACGCGGTCTTCCTTGCCGGACAGACAGGCGTCGGCAAATCTGCCGTAGCCATCCAACTGGCTGAAGCAACGAGCGGAGAGATCATCAGCGTTGACTCGATGCAGGTCTATCGTGGGATGGATATCGGAACGGCAAAACCGTCCGAAGCCGAACGCGCGCGCGTTCCGCATCATCTCGTGGACATCCTCAATCTGTCGGAATCATTCGATGCCGCCCAATTTGTCAGGCATGCCAAAACAGCCGAGAACGACGTTCGCAGCCGAGGAAGAACACCCATTTACTGCGGCGGAACGGGGCTTTATTTCCGCGCCCTAATCGATGGGCTTCGAGATGTGCCGGCGCGCAACCCAGCGCTTCGAGCAGAACTGGAATCCGCGCCACTCGAGGCGCTGCTTCAAGAACTGGAAGCAAAAGACCCGGCGCACTTCGCGAAAGTCGACCGGCAAAATCCACGCCGCGTCATCCGCGCAATCGAAACCATTCGCCTGACAGGAAAACCGATTTCGGAGCAGCCAATCCATTGGGAAAACCGGGAAGATCGAAACAAGCCGCGTGTCTTCTGTCTCGAACGATCCGCCGGAGACTTGCGCAAACGAATCGAGATGCGAGTAGAAGAAATGTTCAGGCGAGGATTGGTGGAAGAAACGCGGGCGCTCATCGTCTCCGGACTGGAAACAAACCGGAACGCGATGCAAGCGCTCGGCTATCGGCAAGTCGTTGAACATTTGCACGGGGCGCGCACGCTGGAAGAAACCGTCACATTGGTGAAAATCAGGACTTGGCAGTTCGCCCGCCGACAGGCGACATGGTTCCGCAAGCAGCCCAATGTCATCCATCTGAAAATTCAGACAACAGAGAGCGACACGCAAATAGCCGAACGAGTGATGGAGGCCATGAAGAAAACGAGTCATCCGTGAGAGCCTATTATTCCAACGAAAAGAGTGTAGAGCGCGCTTTCCTCATCGGGCTGGAACTGAAATCTGGCAAAGGTGGCGCTAGCCGCGAGACACTCGAAGAGCTGGCAGAGCTGGCGCGCACCGCAGGCGCCGAAGTGATCGGCACCGGAACGCAGTGCCTCAAATCGCCCGAGCCAGCCACCTTCATCGGGGCGGGGAAAGCAGAAGAATTTGCAAAGATCATCCGCAGCGGAAAGGTCGACACCGCCATTTTCGATGACGAACTTTCGCCCGCGCAAACTCGCAATCTGGAAAAGATTTTCGAGTGCCGTGTGCTGGATCGGACCGCGCTCATTCTGGAAATTTTCTCTCAACGGGCACGCACGCGAGAGGGCAAACTGCAAGTGGAGCTGGCCCAGCTGCAATACTTATTGCCACGACTCACACGATTCTGGTCCCACCTTTCGCGACAACGCGGCTCCACCGGGGCCATGGGCGGCGAAGGCGAGACTCAGCTAGAAGCCGATCGGCGACGCGTCCGCGAGCGCATCGACAAGATTGGCGAGGAACTCAAGACCGTCCGGCGCCAACGTTCCACACAGCGACGGGGACGACAGCGCAACGAATGGCCGATCGCCTCCATCGTCGGTTACACCAATGCGGGAAAATCCACACTGCTCAACGCGCTCACGGGGGCGGGCGTTCTCGTGGAGGACACGCTATTTGCCACGCTCGATCCGACCACACGCCGGTTGCGCCTGCCCACCAATCAAAACGTACTGCTCTCCGACACCGTCGGGTTTATCCGCAAGTTGCCACACGGACTGGTCGAGGCATTCAAAGCCACACTCGAAGAAGTCGTTCAAGCCGACCTGCTGCTGCACGTGGTCGACAGTTCGCATCCGCAAGCCGACGGCCAAATTGCCGCGGTGAACGAAGTCCTGCGCGAAATCGGCGCAGCCGACAAGCCGACGCTGATGGTGTTCAACAAAATCGACCGACTAACGTCCGCACTGCCTCTCGTGTCAAACGGCATCGCCATTTCTGCAAAAGACGGAACAGGATTGGCCGCGCTACTGGCAGAATTGGGCACGTCACTTCGGCCCATCCGGGAATTTCTGGTGCTGTCCATCCCTCACACGGAGCCGGCTGTCATCGCCCGCGTCCACGCCGTCGGCCAAGTGATGGAGAAATCCTTTCGCGAAAAAACGACGCGCCTCAAAGCACGGATCCCGCCGCAATATCACGCGGAATTCGCGGCGTACATTTTCAAAAAGCGCGTCGCCAAGCGCTAGGTTGCGCCTCGAGCGGCGGCCTGATTCAATGGCACATCTCTCGAAACGTCCGCATCAAAGATTTGCCTGACAGCGAACGGCCGCGCGAGCGGCTTGTCGCACATGGAGCCGATGCGCTCAGTCACGGCGAACTCATCGCCATCTTGCTGCGCACCGGATTGCGCGGCGCCTCAGCAGTCGATGTCGCCAGGGAATTGATCACGCGATTCGGCACGCTCGATGGAATGGCGCGGGCGAGCATCCAGGAACTCTGCTCTGTTCGTGGAATCGGCAGCGACAAGGCGGTGACGCTTATTGCCGCCTTCACCCTCGCTCGCCGGATGGCCGCCGAGCTGCAGGTGCAAACAGCGGCGCTCGACAACCCCGAGAGCGTCGCCAATTTGATGCGCGAGGAAAATCGCGCTTACGAAGTGGAGACGTTTCAGATTCTTTTGCTGAACGCCAGACATCGCCTCATTCGGGTCGAGCGAGTGAGCCAAGGCACACTGGACTCGCTGCTGGTGCATCCGCGCGAAGTGTTTCGTGCGGCGATCACGGCCAACGCTGTCGCCGTCGTTCTGCTGCACAATCATCCGAGTGGCGACCCCACACCGAGCGAGGCGGACATCCGAGTGACACGCGACCTCATCCGCGCAGGTCAACTGCTGAAGATCGAGGTGCTGGACCACATTATCCTTGGGCGACGCGCGGCCGGACGCCATCGGGATTTCACATCGCTGCGCGAGCTGGGATATTTTTACACCTGAGATTCCGTGAACAGGAGGAAATCCCTTTCAGAGCGAGGGCTTTTCTTGTACATGTCCGCGACAATTGAACGATCAGCAAGTCATCGGCATCCCGAGAGAGACCGCTCCGGGAGAAAGGCGCGTGGCCACGTCGCCCGAGGCGGCGGCCAAGCTGGTCAAGTTGGGCTTCAAAGTGGCGGTGGAATCCGGAGCGGGGGACGCCGCGAATTTCAGTGACGAAGATTTCCGCGCAGCAGGAGCGGAGATTCTCAATGGAGCGGCAGCGCTCTGGACCGCATCCAACATCGTTTTCAAAGTGCGTGCGCCGTCGGCGGACGAAGTCGGGCTGATGCGTGAGGGAACTTGGTTGGTGAGCTTCATCTGGCCGGGACAAAATCCGGAACTGTTGAACCTGTTCGCCGCGAAGAAGGCGACAGTGCTAGCGATGGACTGCGTGCCGCGCATCACGCGAGCACAGAAATTAGACGCGCTCAGTTCCATGGCCAACATTGCCGGATACCGCGCCGTGATCGAAGCGGCGCATCAATTCGGGAGACTTTTCACAGGGCAGATCACGGCGGCAGGAAAAGTTCCGCCGGCCAAAGTATTTGTGATCGGCGTGGGAGTGGCGGGGCTTGCGGCCATCGGCACAGCGGCAGGGTTGGGCGCCATAGTGCGCGCGAATGACACGCGGCCCGAAGTGGGCGATCAGGTCAAATCGATGGGCGGCGAATTCGTGCCGGTGGAATACAAGGAAGATGGAGCGGGCGTGGGCGGTTACGCGAAAGTGATGAGCGAAGAGTTTCGCGCAGCGCAACGAGAAGTTTTTTCAAGTCAGACGAAAGAGGCGGACATCGTGATCACAACGGCGCAAATCCCCGGCAAGCCAGCGCCGAAGTTGATCACGGCCGAAATGGTTCGGGCGATGAAAGCAGGCAGCGTCATCGTGGACATGGCTTCGGAGCAGGGCGGCAATTGCGAGCTGACGGAGCCGGGCCAATCGGTGGTACGACACGGCGTCACCATCATCGGCTACACAGATTTGCCCAGCCGACTGGCCCGGCAATCGAGTCTGCTTTACGCCACGAACCTGCTGCGTTTGACAGAGGAATTATGCAAGGCCAAGGACGGAAGGGTGGTGCTCAATAACGAGGACGAAGTGCATCGTGGCATGACGGTGGTGAATGGCGGGAAGCTAGTTTGGGCACCGCCACAGCCCAAGCCTGCCGCCGCGCCGTCGGCAGCGGGAAAGCCCAGCGCAGCAAAAACGGAAGTGGTTGCGCGAGCCGCCACCAAACACGTGCACGGCCCGGGAGCTCCGGCATCGCGCGCCACATTGGCCGTGGCTTTCGGACTCGGCGCAGCGTTGTTTTGGATTATCGGAGCGCACGCACCAAAAGATTTCATCAATCATTTCACCGTGTTCGTGCTGGCCTGCTTTATCGGATACATGGTGGTCTGGAACGTCACGCCGGCGTTGCACACGCCGCTGATGAGTGTCACCAACGCGATCAGCAGCATCATCGCCATCGGTGCGTTGGTGCAGATTGCGCCGCCGTTGAAAGAGGGATCGAGCCGGCCCGATGAATGGATCCGCTGGCTGGCTGTGGGCGGAGTTTTTCTCACGGCGATCAACATGTTTGGCGGATTTGCGGTGACGCGGCGCATGTTGAGGATGTTCCGAAAACAGGAGAAGCAG
>CAMDOH010000076.1 GCA_945903605.1 Akkermansia muciniphila | reverse complement strand
ATCGAGCACATTTCGACAACCGGCACTCCGTGACCCGCTTGAAATTGGAGTCGCGCAGGAAGATCCATCTTGTTTCGGACAATCACCCGCTTTTTCCCAGCAAACTCCGCAAGATAACGCCCGTCCTCTTCCGTGAACGGCTCGCTGCCATCGAGCACGTGCAAAATTACATCCGCACGCGCAATGCTTTCGTGACTGCGGCGGATGCCCTCCACTTCAATACTATCTCCAGCTTCGCGCAATCCGGCTGTGTCCACGAACACCACTGGGATACCGCGAATGTTCGCCGTCTCCTCGATCGTATCGCGCGTTGTCCCGGCAATCGGCGAAACAATGGCTCGATCATGGCCCAATAGTTGATTGAGCAAACTCGACTTGCCCGCATTTGGCCGGCCGACAATCGCTGCGCGAATGCCGCGACGAAGAATTTGCCCCTCATTCGCCGTTCGAAGCAATTCGTCCATGAAAGACAAACCGCGATCCAACCGTTCCATTAGCTGAGCCAGCGTGTCCGGCGCAATATCCTCATCAGGAAAATCAATGTACGCCTCGATGTGCGCAAGCATGGCCACCATCTGATCGCGCAACAAATTGATCCGAGCCGATAGCTTGCCCGCCAACTGTTCATTGGCCGCTGCAAGGGCTAAATCTGTTCGCGCGTGAATGAGGTCGATCACCGCTTCCGCTTGGGCAAGATCCAACCTGCCGTTGAGAAATGCGCGCTTGGTAAATTCTCCCGGCTCAGCCAAACGCGCACCACTGGCGAGTATCGTGTCGAGCACACATTTGGCAGCAAGCAAACCACCGTGACACGAAACTTCCACCACATCTTCACGAGTCAACGTGCGCGGCGCACGGAGAACCGCCAGCATCACCTCGTCCACCACCGCGCCATCGCGAACGATGTGGCCATAATGCAACGTGTGGCTTGGGACGGATTCTGGCCCCAATGCAGATTTGCCAGCAGGTCGAAAACTTTTCTGCGCCACCGCCAATGCCTGCGCACCTGAAATACGAATGACCGCCAAGCCTCCCTCGCCCAGTGGAGTCGCAATCGCAGCGATGGTGTCAGTCAACATTCACTCACCTGCGACAAGTGCCCTTCTCGGGGTCGATCCCTTCGAGCCAGAGCCTGACCTTCTGATAACTTTTGCGCTGCAGATAATGCAGCAAGTCAGACGAAGTACCCGGCGGCAACTGCCGGGATAATTCGTCGATACGCGCGAACAACGGCAGCAGATTCGGCTTTGGATCGGACGTCGACATTGCCGCCACCGCACGCTCCAACTCGCGCACGGCATCCAGAATCGATTGCTCAACCGCAGTCATGAGCCAATCGATACCTCAACACCCTGATGAAACCAAGCGGCTTTACCTTGCCAACTTCGAGTCGCAACGCGGATAATCCGTCGTGACGAATTCCGACACAACCCGCGCTTTGTTTCTCGGCATCGAAGGCGGCGGCACACGGACTGTCGCGCTGATGGCCGATGGGGCCGGACGCACGATCATGCGCAGCGAATTCGGCCCAGCCAATCTGAGGTTGCTCAGCGACACTCAATTGACTCGTCAATTCCGCGAAATATCCGCTGGCTTTCCAAAGCCTGCCGCCGTGGCGATTGGATTGGCGGGCGCTCGTGACGAAAAGGATTTTGCCCGCATTCGCTCCACTGCAGCCAAGGCTTGGCCAGATGTGCGATGCCACGCGACGAACGATCTGGAAACCGCACTCGCTGCGGCGCCAATCCCGAAATTAAAATCACAAAGCACGCGTTCGGACTCAGCGCACATCGCGCAAATTCTTGTGCTCAGTGGCACCGGCTCGTGTTGTTTTGGACGCGCTCACGATGGACGCACGGCCAAGATGGGTGGCTGGGGCCAAATCCTCGGCGATAAAGGCAGCGGATTCGAAATCGGCCTGCGCGCGCTCAAGGCCATTGTTTACTACCACGATCGTGATGGAACTTGGTCGAACCTTGGCCAGCGGATTTTGCGTGTGTTGCAACTTAATGAGCCGAACGAATTGATTGGCTGGGTGCAACACGCCAACAAAAAAGAAATCGCAGCCATTGCCATCGAAGTCTTCGATGCGTGGCGGGAAAAAGATTCCATCGCTACGGACATTTTGGCGGGCGCGGCATGCAGCTTGGCGAAAGACGCCGTTTCGTGCGCAAAGAAACTCGTGCGACCCAACCGAACGACGCAATTCATCTTTGCCGGCAGCGTGCTGCTCAAACAACCGCGCTTTGCACGAATGGTCGCTGTGGAAATCCAGTCGCGCTGGACAGACGCTTTGATCGCTCCATTGAAACGTGAAAGTGTTTGGGGTGCCGTTGAAATCGCCGCAGGCTTGGTGCGGCAACCCATCCTGAGTTTCCAACCGAATGATTCCATTTCGTCCACGCCACCGAGCTTGCTGTCGCCGACCGAGGAGAGAAATCCGCGTTCGATGAATTTAGACAAGTTGAGTATCGGCAAAGTTGTTGAGTTGATGTTGGACGAGGAATCGAATGTGCCGAAGGCGCTGCTGAAAGAGAGAAAGAAATTCGAACGAGTGGTGCGGTGGATTGCAGGCGCATTCCGGACCAAAGGAAGATTGTTTTATGTTGGCGCAGGAACAAGCGGCCGCCTCGGAATTCTTGATGCGAGCGAGTGCCCGCCGACATTTCGCACACCGCCTGAATGGGTGCAGGGCATCATCGCTGGCGGGCAGGCGGCGATTTGGCGAGCTGTGGAAGGCGCGGAAGATGATGCGAACGCAGGATCTCGATCGATTCAATTTCGCGGCGTTGGCAATCGCGATGTCGTCGTCGGCATCGCGGCGAGTGGGAGGACGCCATTTGTTTGGGGCGCGCTCAACGAAGCGAAGCGGCGTGGCGCAAAAACAGTTCTGCTCTGTTTCAATCCCCGATTGAAAGTGCCGCGGGCGCAACGGCCTGATTTGATCATCGCGCCGGAAATCGGGCCGGAGGTGGTCACTGGCAGTACGCGACTCAAGGCAGGCACGGCCACAAAACTGGCGCTCAATCTTCTCTCTACATCGGCGATGGTGCAGGTGGGAAAAGTGATCGGAAATCTGATGGTCGATTTGAACCCATCGAACACCAAACTCCGCGATCGGGCGGCACGGATTGTCGCCACGCTGTCGGGCGCAACCGATATCAAAGCGAGGCAAGCTTTGGTCGCGCAAAAGTGGAATGTGCGACAGGCCATCAGCCAATTGGCAGCAGCTCAAAAGAGGCGTTGACGCGCTGGATGGGTAAATCTACTGTAATGCTGAACTCCGAACAAAGGCATACGAATGATATCCAAACTACTCAAACTATCCCTCACAGCCGTGATTGCGGCTGCAATTCTAACCACACCCGCCACTGCAGCCGACGAGAAAAAGCCCGAACCGAAAAAGGAAGAAAAGAAGGGTGAGAAAGGCAAAGGCGGTTCCTTTCCGTTCAATGGCATAGTGAAATCTATTGACTCCGCCGGCATGAAACTCGCGCTGCCGGGTGCCAAAGGTAAAGCGGATCGAGTTTTCATCATCAATGCTGAAACAAAGATCACGTTGGATAAAAAGCCGGCCAAATTGGAAGACATCAAGGCGGGCAATTATGTAGGTGGCTCGGCCAAAAAGGATGGCGACAAGAACATCGCCGTTACGATCAATGCGTTGCTGGAAGCTCCTGCGCCCAAAAAGAAGGACGATAAAAAGTAAAACGGAGAAACCAATCAGTTCCGAGACTCAGGCCGGGAAACCGGCCTGTTTCTTTTTAGTGGCCGAATTTCTTGACCAACAGATGGCTGCGCGCTGACTCGAGCGCCATCGCAAAATCTGCATAGCTCGTGTACCGATTGTCCGGTTTTTTTTCCATGGCCCGCATCACGACGGCTTCCGTTTCTTTGGAAATATTGGAGTCAATTTTACGTGGCGGCGTGAGTGTGTTGTGCACATGCGCCCATGCGGTGTCCTCCACGGAATCGGCGTCGTACGGAACGCGGCCGACCATCGCGTGATACAAAGTGGCCGCCAAGCTGTACATGTCCGACCGAAAATCCTGCATCTGCAATTCGACACGTTCGGGGGCGATGTAATACGGCGTGCCGAGAATACCCTCCTCCGTGTCGCGTTTGGCATCGATGCGCTTGGCAATTCCAAAGTCGGTGAGCTTTGGTTCATTGTCGCGATTGTAGAGAATGTTGCCGGGCTTGATGTCCAGATGAATGAGTTTTTTCTGCCGGACCAATTCCAATGCGGCTGAAATCTTGATCCCGACATCGAGCACGTACAGCTCCTCCACCTTGCCCTGATCTTCAATTCGATCGTCCAAGCTGCCTTGATCGGCCACTTCCATAACGAGGTATTTGTAGCCCTGAATCTCGCCGTAGTTATAAATCTGAACGATGTTGGTGTGGTTGAGACACGCTTGATATCGCGCTTCGCGATAGAAGTTTTCCAAGTTCGCGGCGTCCGCTGCGATCTCCGGCTGCAACATTTTCACAGCCACATCGCGCTCGAGAACCGTATCGAATGCGCGAAAGACAGTGGCCATGCCACCTTCGCCAATCACCGATCGCAGTTCGAACTGCTGCAGGCGAACGGGCGTCATCACCTTGTGCCCGCAATTCTGACACGCAGCAGTTTTGAATGCCCCGAGGTTCGCGGGAATAAAGTTGGGCGTGCGGCACCGTTCACACGGCACCATCTTCATTGCACGGCTTGTGGAGTCCTGAATCACAGCGAATCGAGTCCGTTCTGCCAAATCCCAGCGACTCCTGCAATGCGAATCCCCGTCCCGGTTTCACTGTCGACTCTTACTCTCACTTCTGGCATCAATGCCCGCGAATTTCGTTTCATGCGATTTCTCTACAATCTACTCCTGATTCCCGCGCTGGTATTGGCCAGTCCGTATTACTTCTGGAAAATGGTTCGGCGCGGAAACTGGCAGAAAGATTTCGCGCAGCGTTTGGGCATTTTTAGCGAGCCGTTCAAAATGAAATTGATCGGGCGGCGCGTTCTCTGGCTGCACGCCGTCAGCGTGGGCGAAGTGAACGTGACGGTTCCGCTGGTCACCGAACTGCTCCGCCGACTCAACGGCTGGCAATTCATCGTCTCAACCACCACCGCCACCGGCATGAGCGAGTTGAAAAAGAAATTACCGCCAGAAATTCTCGCCATCTACTGCCCCATTGATTGCTGGCCGTGTCGACACAGCGGATTCGCCGCGTTGAATCCGACAGCCGTTGTTTTGGTGGAGGCGGAAATCTGGCCGAATATGGTCTGGCAATCGAGCGATCGAAAGCTGCCGCTCTTTCTCGTCAACGCGCGGATCTCTGACAAATCATTTTCACGCTACAAACAATTTGCGTCCCTGTTCAGCGCGCTCTTTGGTTCGTTCACTTCTGTCGGCGCGCAGAATTCCGAAGATTCACAGTGCCTGCGCGAACTGGGTTGTGCGGAATCTCGTGTCGCCGTCACCGGCAACATGAAATACGATGCCGTCTCCAGCAATTCGGCCACGACGAACGCTCGTGCCCTGCTCCAAAAGTGGGGCGTTGCAGAATCTGCGCCGGTGCTCGTCGCTGGAAGTACGCATGACGGAGAGGAACGGCTGCTCGCTGAATCATTTCGGCAGTTGCGACGTGATTGGCCAGACTTGGTTTTGATCATCGTCCCGCGTCATCAAGAACGATCGGGTGACATCGCCACCCAACTTACACAACAGGGATTCGCGCCACGACTGCGTTCGCAAATGGATGCCGTTCCGCAATCCACCCAAGACAAACTGCTGATCGTCGACAGTACTGGCGAGTTGATGTCGTTCTACGAAATTGCCACCGTGGTTTTTGTCGGCAAAAGCATCACCGCGCATGGCGGTCAGAATCCAATTGAACCGGCAGCCTTGGGAAAGCCAGCCGTCTTCGGGCCGCACATGGAAAACTTCCGCGCCATTTCCGCCGAACTGGTTCGCAACGATGTGGCCATCCAGATTGAAAACGGAGAGGCGTTGACCGGCGTGTTGCGAGAGTTGTTTGCTTCGCCAGAGCGACGAAGGGTCATGGGCGAAAACGCCCGCAGAGTGGTGGCGGCGAACAGCGGAGCAACGCTGCGAACGGCCGACTTGATCGAATCCGAGTTGCGCCGCAGAATTCCTACTTGCCCTGCATCATCGTCTTCTTGATGCCTTCACGATTTCCGTCCTGCATCATGCGCCACATCTGAACGATCTCTTCGTGGGGGACATTCTTGCGACAAAGCCGTTTTTTCGGATTGCCGTTATAGAATTCCACTGCGCCGCTTTCGTACACTTCCAAGCTCCACCCTTCCTCGTCATGCAATCGAATGTTGACGTAGGGTGTGCCCGGATCTTCAAGTTCCTCGAGTGTGGTCAACACATCGCAGGTGCTGGGATCTTTGAGTTCAATACCTTGTTTTTCTAGAAACGTAGTCACGAACAAGCCTCCTCATTTGGCGCGTCTGCCTCGCCGTTTGACTATGAGAAATAAAAACGGCGCGCGCGGTCAAGTGCAATCAACAACCGCAAGAGAATCAAAACGACATCAGACGATGCCCATGTTGATCTGGATTCCCTGAAACCACATTTGCAATTGCTGTTTGTTGGAACATTTGTCCAAAGCCATTTGCTTGGAGATGATCCCTTTGTTGACGGCATCGAACAAGCATTGGTTGAAACTCAGCATCCCGTCATCGCGGCTGGCCTCGATGCAGGCGTGAAGTTTGTTCAATTCGTTATCGAATATTTTCTGCCGCACGAGTGGTGTGCCAATCATGATTTCCTGTGCGGGCAACATGCCGCCGCCGATCTTGGGACACATGCGCTGCGCAATGCCTGCCATCAACACGCTCGCGAGCGCCTTGCGAACGGAGTCGCGCTCATCGACAGGATAGAAATCCAAGATACGACCGGGGATCGTTGAGGCAGCCGTGGTGTGAATGGTCGAGAGCACCATGCAACCTGTATCGGCCGCGCGAATCGCGGCTTGAATGCTGATGCCGTCACGCATCTCGCCGACCATCACGATGTCCGGATCTTCGCGCAGCGCACTTTTCAAGGCGCGTTGAAATGATTCCGTGTCCAGCCCCACTTCACGCTGCTCGATCACGCACTGTTCATCTTTGAACATGAATTCGACAGGATCCTCAATCGTGATGATGTGTTTCCGGAAATTCCTGTTCAAGTGCTGAACCATCGCGGCGATCGTGGTGGACTTGCCGCTCCCAGTGATGCCCGCGAGCAAAACCAGCCCGCGCTCAAACTCGGCCACCTCAAGGCACTTCGGCGCGATACCCAGCTTTTCAATGGACGGAATCTCATTCTTGATATACCGCATCGCCATCGACCACTGCCCCGTCTGCGAAAACACGTTCACGCGAAACCGTCCGTACTTCGGATTGAAGTAGGAAAAATCCACCTCGCGATCCTTTTTCAGATTCGCCTTGAAGTGTTCGGGGCACATCGCATCGATGATCTGCTCCATCCAGCGTTTGGTCGGGACCGGGAAATCACGGTCGCGCAAGGCTCGGCTGATACGAAAATGAATCGAGTGACTTTCCTTGATGTGAAGATCGGCGCACTGCGTGTTCACCGCGTCCTGCAACACTTCATCGAACAACCGAAGATCCGGACACTCGATGGTCATGTCCGGTTTCGTTTCGGATTTCTCCTTGCGACCGGCAAACCATTCCATCGAAAAATGCTGCTTCTTCGTCGCCGGATCTTCTGCTGGCTTCGTCTCCGGCGGCGGCACTGATGTCTCGGGCAATGGCTCTGAATCCATTGTCGTCAATTCACCATCGGCTGCAGGAGTCGCGTCGGCTCCCAAATCAAATCCAGCGATGTAGGCATTCACATCGAACGGTTGATTCTCCGCGTCGACATAACTTCCATCGGGAAGCTGCACCACACCATCGGGCAAATAAATCTGGCCATCAGCGGGAGGCGCAGAAGTTTCAAGACTGAATTCTTCGGGCGGTGGCGGCATTGCCGCTGGATCGGCGAGGCTCGCAGGAGGTGGCGGCGGTGGCGTCATACTTCAACTTACCGTGTGTTTGAATTTATGAAAACGGCCTCGACTTGGCGAGAGTCAATTTCCATTCACCACTCGACGACCATTGCGCCCCAAGTCAGTCCGGCACCGAAAGCCACCAGCAACAATTTGTCTCCACGCTGAACTCGACCAGCAGCGACAGCCTCATCGAGCGCAATGCCGACGGAAGCCGCGGAGGTGTTGCCGTATTTCTCCAAGTTGACGAACACTTGTTCCGGCGCAGCGCCGAGCCGCTCGCCAATCGCATCAATGATTCTGCGGTTGGCCTGATGCGGAATGATGCACTTGATCTGACTGATATCGAGGCCGCAATTCCCGAGCACCTCTTTCGCCGCAGCGCCCATCGCCACCACTGCGTTCTTGAAAACTTCTTTGCCTTCCATATGCAAGTAGTGCGCGCGGCTGCTGACCGATTGCACTGAAGCCGGCTGACGACTGCCACCGCCGGGCATCGAAAGAATGTGCGCTTTGCTGCCATCAGAACCCAGTTTGCTGCCGAGAATTCCCGCCGAACCCGTCCTTCGCTGCAACAACGCCGCCCCTGCACCATCACCGAATAACACGCAAGTGTTCCGATCCTGCCAGTCGACGATGGAAGAAAGTTTTTCGGCGCCGATCACCAACACATTTTTGTAAACGCCCGAATTCACAAATTGACGGCCGACTTCAATCCCATAAAGAAAACCCGTGCAAGCCGCCTCGAGATCGAACGCCGCTGCGCGAGTCGCGCCAATCTTTTCCTGAACGAGACAGGCCGCCGCAGGAAATGGCATGTCCGGCGTGATGGTGGCAACAATGATCAAATCCACTTCAGCAGCGGGAAGCCCCGCGTGAGCCAGCGCCTTTTCGGCCGCGCGCGCAGCGAGATCGGAGGTGAACTCGTTGTCGGCGGCGATGCGGCGCTGTTTGATTCCTGTTCGTGACGTGATCCAATCGTCGGTTGTCTCGACCATTTTTTCGAGATCCGCGTTGGTGAGGATGCGCTGCGGAACATACGAACCAATTCCAGTGATGGCACAAACGCCGAGTTCGATGGAAGAATTCATACGGTAACTTCCGCTTCAGGTCTCTCCCATTTCGGGCTGGACGGAGACGATTTCAATAGCGCCACTTCGCTGGCAATCGTTGTGGAAAGTTGTGTGCGAACCGTCGTGGCCGCCTGCTCGATCGCATGCAGAATGGCCTGCGCACCGGAAGATCCGTGCGCGATGATCACGTTGCCGTTGAGTCCGAGCAACGGCGCTCCGCCATGCGCTTCCGGATCCACGCGCCGTTTGATGGCGCGGAAAGCGTTCCGAGCGAGGAACGCGCCGATCTTGCGTTTGGTATTTCGCGACAGCTCTTCGCGCAACCATTCGAACAAGCCATCGGCCAATCCTTCGCAACATTTGAGGATGATGTTGCCGACAAACCCGTCGCAAACGACCACATCCACCCGATCGTTGAAAAGATCTTTGCCCTCGATGTTGCCGACGAAATGGAGCGGAAGTTTCTTGCAGAGCTGAAAGGCTTCGCGCGTCGTTTCATTTCCCTTCACATCCTCCGTGCCGACACTCAGCAGCCCCACGCGTGGCTGTTTACGGTTCATCACGCCGCGCGAATACGCGTTGCCGAGCAGGGCGAAATCGGCCAGATGCTGTGGCCTGCAATCGACATTGGCGCCGGCATCGAGCAACAGGAAATCACGTTTGGGCGCGGGAATAATCGTCGCAATGGCGGGGCGGTCTATGCCCATCACCGGGCGCAGCTTCAATGTAGCGGCCGCCACTACACCCCCGGTGTTGCCGGGAGAAACGAGCGCATCGACTTTGCCGTTTTTCAACAAATCGACCGCGAGCGCGATGGAGGTGTGTTTCTTGCGGCGCAGCCCTTCGAGGGGCTTATCTGTCATGCAAAGAAACTGCGCGGTGTGATGGACGATCAATCGCCGGTCGCTGGCGCAACCCAGTTTGTGAAGGGCCATTTCGATCTCGGGCTGATTGCCGACGAGATGGAGTTGATCCAAGCCAGCGACGGTTTTCGATGCGCGAACGGCTCCATCGACAACCGCGAAGGTGCCATGGTCACCACCCATCACGTCCAAAGCGATGCGCATTGGGAATGGCCAATGCCCGTTGGCCGAAAAAACTCAGCCCACCTTGACGGTGAGAACGCGGTAGCTTTTTTTGTGGCCGCTGTAAAATCCGCAATGAGGGCAGACGTGGTGCGGGCGGCAAGATTCTGCGCATTGCGAGCAAGCAATGAGTTTTGGCAAATGAAGCACGCTGTTGTAGGCCTTCCGCATGCGGCGGCGGCTGTGTGACGGTTTACGTTTTGGTACGCCCATAAATTTAATCCAGTTTTAGTCTGTCCAACGCGGCCCAAGCTGCGGGATCCGATCCCGTTTGCGTAGGCTTTTCCGGGGCTGATTTCAGCCCATCGCAATCCGGTCTGCACCGCGGATGCTGCGGAAGGGCGAGGAAAATATCCTCTCGCAGGATGGGAGTCAAGTCGGCTGAACTTTGATCTTTGTCTGCGCTTTCTTCGCTGACGAGGTCGGTCTCCGCCTCCCAAGGATCGAGCCGGACGCGGAATGGAAATCGTTTCAGACAGGAAACACAGTCGCATTCCATTTGCAATTCCACGGCGCCACGCGCGACCAGTTTACCATCGAGCAGGCTGACTTCAATGTGATATTCCGCCCTTCGGTCGGCATGGAGCAAGGGGTCAAGCTCGCCGATTTGGAGTTCGGATAATGCCACTGAGCCAGTCAATTCGAGCGGCCCATCCTCCAATTCGCTCAATTCAATTTTAAGGCTCATGGCATCACTCCGGTCATTCGATCGCGGACGGTGCGGTGGTCACTTCCGATATTGTTTCTTCAGCGCGGTGCGGACATGGCTGGGCACGAACGCCCGGACATCTCCGCCCAGTCGCGCGACTTCTTTCACCAAACGTGAACTCAGAAAAGTGTAGGTGTCGCGCGGCATCAGAAAAATAGTTTCCAATTCACCGGCGAGGCTGCGGTTGGTGAGCGCCAGTTGAAATTCGAATTCAAAATCGGACACGGCGCGAAGGCCGCGGATGATGACCGTCGCACGCTGTTCGCGTGCGTAGTCCACGAGCAAACCGGAGAATGATTCTGCGCGGACGTTGGAAAATCGCTTCACCGCACGGGCTACCATTTGCTTGCGATCGCCCACGGAAAAGAGGGCGTGTTTGGTTTCGTTGTCGGCCACGGCGACGATGACACGACCGAAAAGCTTTGAGGCACGGGCAATCACATCGAGATGCCCGTTGGTGATGGGATCAAAACTGCCGGGGTAAATCACCGTCCTCACGCGTTCGGAGCATCTTGCAAAATGTCGTCGCCCGCAAGTTTTGATTGGGCCAGCTTGCACTCGACTTTTGCGGTGGTTGGTCTTTGATTGCTTGAGCGATGTCAT
>CAMDOH010000075.1 GCA_945903605.1 Akkermansia muciniphila | reverse complement strand
TTCTGCCTCAATATCCCGTGGTTCCGTCATCTGATCAACCGCTACCATTCATCCACCCCCAACTCAAAACCCCTTGCCGATGCAGGAACGGTACCGCCGAAACTTGATTGAGGGTGAAAAAGCCGGCCAGCGCTACCGGCTCGTCATCCCACAAACCGCCCTCGCCGGTCGGGCTGGAGAACTGCTCGGTCGCCGCGCCGGCACCTCCATCGATTTTCAAGACTACCGTGAATATCATCCCGGCGACGACATCCGCACCATCGACTGGAATATTTTCGCCCGAAGCGACAAGCTCACCGTGAAATTATTCCGCGAAGAGGTCCACCCGCATTTGGATCTGATCATCGACACTTCCCGTTCGATGGATTTGGAAAACTCGCCCAAGGCCGATGCCACATTGGCACTCGCCGGACTGCTCGCCTCCGCTGCCACCAATGCCGGTTGCTCCCATAACGTCTGGCTTGCTGGCGAAGGATTTCGCCGCGTGGAAAACGACACGCACCGCCCTTCTGCCTGGAGCGGGATCGAATTCGATGGCCGTCGCGGACTCGACGACGCACACGCCATCTTTCCGCCCCAATTGCGGCGGCTCGCCATTCGCGTCCTCATCAGCGATCTGCTTTGGCCCGAAGACCCGCGAGTGACTCTCCGCAAATTTGCCGATGGCGCCGCTGCCATGCACGTCATCCAACTGCTCGCACAAGATGATTTGGATCCGCCGGACCCCGGCAGTATTCGCCTCGAAGATGCTGAATCGGGCCAGTCACTCGATCTGGCAATCGACGCCACACTTCAACAACGCTACCGCGACGCGCTGAAAAACCATCAGCAAGCGTGGCACGATGCCTGTCGCCAGCACGGCGTGCGCATCACCACACTGGTCGCCGACCAACTCAATCCCTCCCTTCACCGGCTCGAAGAGATGGAATTGATTGCCCCCGAATAATGCCGCTGCTCACTTATCCACTGGCTTTGATCGCGATGGCAGCGCTGCCCGCGCTGGCTGCCATCTACTTTTGGCGATCCCGTTTCCGCCGCCGTCAGGTATCGAGCCTCATGTTCTGGCCCATGAATTTGCAATCACGCGAAGGCGGCATCCGACGCGAACGACTCACTCTGCCACTCGTGTTTTACCTCGAGTTGCTCGCACTCATCCTGCTCATCATCGCTGCCATAGGCCCGCGTTGGCAACTGCCTCAAACCACGCGCCCACTGGTTGTCATTCTCGACGATTCACAATCGATGCTCGCCACCGTCGACGGCACCCTCTCGCCAAGACAGAAGGCCGCCGATTCTCTTGCTGAGATTTTCAAGACGCGCTCCTTCCGTTCGATTCGTTTCATCATCGCCGGTGCCAAGCCCCAATTGCTCGGTGATACGATGACGACACCGCGCGAGGCGCTCGCACTCATCGGCGACTGGCGCTGTCGCTCGGCAGAATCCGCTCTGGAATCGGCGATGAATCTGGCCAACGACATTTCCAAACAAGCCGAAATCCTCGTCCTCACCGATCATCCACCCAAGAGCACATTGGAGGCCGGACGAATCCGGTGGGAAGCCTTCGGCAAAAGCGCGCCGAATATCGGCTTCATCGCCGCCACGCGCACTGCGCAGATGGATGAAGATCGCTGCCTGCTCGCCGTCGCCAATCATTCCGATCAATCGGCGCGAACCACACTCACAGTCCGACACGGCACCAACATCGTGCATCGAACTCAGATGCAAATGGATTCTCGGAGCGAAAGGCAGATTGTGTTTTCCCTTCCTGCCGTCGGCGGTGTTCTTGTAGCAACGCTTGAATCCGACTCTCTCGCCGCCGACAACACCGCTTATTTACCACCGCCACACAGGCCACAAGTGCCCGTACAAGTCTCGATTGCGAACACTAATCTTCAACGGTTGGTCACGCGGGCGCTCGACAGTACTGGCCTGCGCAGTGACGGCGGCGCGAATCCCGAATTGATCATTCATGAATCTCCGAATCTACCTGCTGGAACCAATGCTTGGGGATTGCGGCTCATCACCGATGCGAAAGCGTCGCCGTACACGGGACCGTATGTGATTGATTTTTCCCATCCGCTCACACGCGGACTGGATTTGCAGCGCATCATTTGGGGCGCGATCGAGATCACCAACGCGCCCGCCAGCCTGCCCGTGATCACGGCTGGCAATGTGTCGCTCATCACGGCTCGCGAAGATTTCACCGGACGCACTCAACTGACGATGAATTGGACGCCCGAAATGTCGGACCTTCAGCAATCCCCGAACTGGCCGATCCTGTTTTGGAATCTGCTTCAATGGCGCGCCTCGCAACAGCCCGGCTTGACCCTGCGCAACTTTCGTCTCGGCCAGGACATTTGGTTTCGAGCGCCGGTCGCCTCTGTGCAAGTCACCGGACCGGATGGCTTGCGTAGAATTTTTTCTGCAACTCGCGGCGAAATCCTCATCGAACCCATCGAGATAGGTCTGCACACCATTGTATCGGGCACGATGAAGGAACTGTTCGCAGTCAATTTTATTGCGCCTGAAGAATCGGATTTGACCGCCGCGAAAACAGACACGATTGGAGGTTGGGAAGAGAATCGGTCGGTGCAAATGGAATATGCGTCAGTCCTGCCGTTCTTCGTGTTGGGCGCGCTGGCGACATTGCTGTCGCATGCCTGGTTGATCGCGCGACAAAAAGGGACATGAGATTACTTCATCCAGTCTGGCTACTGCTGCTCGTGCCGATTGTCATCGCATGGTGGCAATGGCCGATGCCCGTACGCGGATTACGAATTCTGAGGGCTGTCATTCTCGCATTGCTGGTGTTGGCGCTTGCGCAGCCTGAAATCCGGCTCAACGACCGTTCGGGTGTCGTCGTGGTTGTCGCCGATCGCAGCCGATCGATGCCGGCCGACAGGGAACGGCAACAGATGGAGGCGGTTGAATTGCTGCGAAAAGAGAAGCCGCGAACGGATGAGATTTTTGCCGTTTCATTCGGCCAGTACGTCGCTAAGGAAGCCTTTTCGGGGAGTGGCGCCTTCGAGGGTTTCAAATCTGATGTGGGCATTGACCAATCGGACATCGCCGGCGGATTGGAAGCGGCGCTGGCATTGATTCCGTCCAAATCCAGTGGCCGCATCGTGTTGCTCTCCGATGGACGTTGGACTGGAATCAACCCGGCACTTTCTGCTGCGCGCGCAGCAGGTCGTGGTGTGGCGATCGATCATCGGCTGATGACTCGTCCACCCGTGAACGATCTGGCAGTGCAACAATTCTCCGCGCCGGAATCGGTTCTGCCCGGCCAGTCGTACACGCTGACGGGCTGGATCAACGCGCCTGTTCAAACGAGTCTGGCTTATGAATTGATGGAGGGAACAAACGTGATCGCATCCGGAACGCGACATGTGGACGCAGGAGTCACACGGCTCATGTTTCGCGACAGAGCAAAGTTTGCCGGTGTGCAGCAGTATGAATTGCGAGTGCGCCCGACGGCCACGAATGCACCGGCGGATCCGCAACCAGAAAATAATACGGCGCGCGCACTGGTGGGTGTACAAGGTCAGCGTCCGTTGCTTCATGTCACTCCGCATGGAAACGATTCGGGCCTCTCGAAACTCCTGTCGCGCGGACAAGTGACGGTGGATTCACGGACGCCTTCGGCTTGTCGATGGACGATCGAGGATCTGTCCGGTTATTCGGCAGTGCTGTTCGAAAATGTGATGGCGGGCGAAATTGGCACGGCTGGAATGGAGTTGATCACGGCGTGGGTGGAACAGTCTGGAGGTGGATTGATGATGACTGGCGGTGAGAAAAGTTATGCGCCCGGCGGATATTACAAGTCGCCCATCGAACGGATTCTACCGGTCTCCATGGAACTTCGGAAAGAACACCGTAAACTGATGCTGGCAATCGTGGTGGTTCTCGATCGCTCTGGAAGCATGGCGGCACCCGCCGATCCGGGTCGCACAAAAATGGATCTAGCCAACCTCGGCACGGTGGCTGTCCTCGACCTGCTTTCGCCATTGGATGAGATCGGAGTCATCGCCGTGGACACCGCGCCGCACACGATACTGAACATGGATACGGTGGATCGAAACCGGGTGCTGCGCCAAAAGGTGCTCGGGATCAAATCCATGGGCGGCGGCATTTATGTTTATGAAGCGCTCAAGGCGGCGTCGGCCATGGTGATGAAATCGAGGGCGGAGACGCGCCATATCATTTTGTTTTCGGACGCGGCAGATTCTGAAGAGCCGGGCGCATACAAGGAACTCTTGGCGAAGATGCGCGAGGCGGGAATCACAGTCAGCGTGATTGGGCTTGGTAAAAGAACGGATGTTGACTCGCGCCTGCTAGAGGATGTTGCCGCGCGCGGTGGCGGATCGATGTACTTCACCGAAAAAGCACAGGAACTGCCCCGACTATTTGCGCAGGACACGTTCACTGTCGCCCGCAGCACCTTTGTCATGAATGAAACACGGTTGAAATCGCTGCCCTTGCTGGCCGCGTTGGGAGGGCATGATGATTGGCGGCCACCGGCGGTTGGTGGATATAATCTCACGTATGTCCGACCAGAAGCGAATTTGGCGTTGATCACTGACGACGAATATAACGCGCCGGTCGCCGCTTATTGGCAGGCGGGCAGTGGCAGGGTTCTCTGCCTCACGCACGAGGCCGATGGTAAATACGCGGGGCCATTGGCAAGTTGGGACCGTGTGGGCGACTATTATTCCACGTTGGCGAGATGGACGGCGGGAACTCAATCGTCGTTGCCAGACCAAATGGTCGCTACTCAAGAAGTGCGCGATGGGGCATGTTTCATCCAGCTTCACCTCGACCCTGCGCGTAAAAAAGAATCATTCACGGGACGACCCAAAGTGCAGACACTTCGCGGCCGGCCAGGTCTCCCACCGGCAAAAACTGAGCGGCAACTCGAATGGGCCGGAGCAGACACGCTGGAGGTGACCGTTCCAATTATTGGAGATGAGACTTTGCTCAGCACCATTGTCATCCCCGGATTGTCGCCTCATACGATGGCTCCGGTTTGCCTGCCTTATTCACCTGAATTCGCACCGGAACGACCCGATCGCGGCCGCCAATCCCTCGCCAATATCAGCGCGGCAACAGGGGGCCATGAGATTATCGAATTTGACGATGTCTGGAATTCTCTCCCTGAGCGGCAACGGTTCTATAATCTCACACTTTGGCTGATCCTTGGCTCGCTCATTTTGTTTCTCGGTGAAGTGCTGCAACGTCGTACGGGCATTCTCTCAATGAGCAAACGGAAACACGCCGTGTACAGCCCCATTCAGGCAGATGAACAAGCCAAACCCACCCAAGTTGCCAAACCCTATTCGTTCGCCAAGAAATCTGAAGCAGCTGCGGCGGCCAATCCCACCGTCGCTTCGATGGGAGCCACGCCGCCGATTATCTCATCCCCGTCAGCACAGTCGGCTCTCCCACCCTTCCTGCGACCCAGCACGGATTCAGCCGCGCCACTCTCGGATGCGCTACGTCAGGCACGCCAAAAAGCTCAAGACCGGCGTGGAGATGAGTCGTAGCGATTGATACGGGTGAAGATTTGGCTGATACCCCTCAGCTCTTAAGGCGACAAATGTATGCCAACGAGCCCAAAAACATTGTCATTTCATGCTGTGATTACAGCACTTGCAAAAATGGCGGGAGTGGCGGGGCTCGAACCCGTAACCTCTGCCGTGACAGGGCAGCGCTCTAACCAATTGAGCTACACCCCCCGCGGGGCGCGCAGACGCTAGGTGAGAGAACACCATCCCGTCAACCGCGAAATTTAAAAGTGATTCGGGCAACAGACGCCAAGGAGGTGGGGGTGGAGAACCCCTCTGAAGAAACGTTCTGTCGCCCGAATCAAAGTTCGATGCAACTGTACTTCCACAAGCCCAATTGTCAAAATAAAAGTTACCCACCAACAACCCACAGTTTGCTCTTAGCTCGCTCCAAATTCCTTTCCGCCTCCGTTCAGATGACTTTATTGAAATCTGACACCATTTTGGACTTTTGCTCATTGAGGTTCAAAGCGTAGTCTGCGCAGGGCTTGTTCCCATTACCGTGCGACTTTTCAATACATTGACTCGATCGGTGCAGACTTTCACGCCGCTCGACCCTGCCGGCAAAACAGTTGGTATGTACTGCTGCGGCCCAACAGTCCACGACTTCGCCCATATCGGCAATTTCCGCACATTTGTCTTTGCCGATCTGGTTCGGCGCTACCTCGAATATCAAGGTTTTTCGCCAGTTCACGTGATGAACATCACCGATGTGGAGGATAAAATCATCAAACGCGTGCACGAGGCAAAAACGTCCCTGCGCGAATTCACAGGCAAATTTGAGACCGCATTTCTCGATGACCTCACATCACTGAACTGCCTGCAGCCGCATCACACACCGCGCGCCACAGAACACGTCCCGCAAATGGTCGACCTCATCGGCAAGCTGATGTCCCGGGGCATCGCCTATCAAGCGCCCGATAAATCCGTCTATTTTAGCATTAAGAACTATCAGGGATGCGGCTGCGGATATGGCCAGCTCGTGAAGTTGAATTTCGACGAAATGCGCCCGGACAAACGAGTGGCCAGCGACGAATACGAAAAGGAATCCGCCGCTGATTTCGCACTCTGGAAAGCGCGAGTTTCCGAGGATGGCGAAGTGTTCTGGCCCAGCCCATGGGGCGAAGGACGGCCCGGCTGGCACATCGAATGCAGCGCGATGAGCATGAATCTGCTCGGGCCAAGCTTCGACCTGCACCTCGGTGGCGAAGACCTCATTTTTCCCCATCACGAGGACGAGATTGCGCAAAGCGAAGGCGCCACAGGCCAGCCATTCGTGAAGCACTGGATGCACGGCGCACACCTACTCGTCGAAGGCAAAAAAATGAGCAAGAGCCTCGGTAATTATTTCACACTGCGCGACCTTCTTGCCAAAGGATTCAGCGGCCGCGAAATCCGCTATCTCCTCCTCACCGCACACTACCGCGAGTCATTCAACTTTACACTCGATGGCCTTTGCGGCGCACGAGTCGCTCTCTCCCGAATCGACGAATGCCTCGGCAAACTCCGCCAGACCGCTGGGAACACTTCCGCCGCACCGGAACCGACCGTGCTGGCACGAATCATCGAATCGCTCGATGAAGACCTGAATATTTCCGGCGCGTGGGGAGTGGTTTTCGAGTGGGTGCGCGAATTGAATCGTGCGCTTGCCGCCCACGAATTGATGCCCGAACAGGCCGCCGCCGCACTCGCCGCTTGGGTTCAGATGGACACCATCTTTGGCATCGGTGCCAAAGCGGATACCGAAATGCCCGCCGAATTGCTCGTGTTGCTCGACGACCGCAATGCCGCACGAAAGGCGAAAGATTTCAAGCGAGCCGACTCCATCCGCGACGAACTCAAATCCCAAGGCTGGGTCATCGACGACACACCGACAGGCGCACGATTGAAAAAACTGTGAACGGACGATTCATCACATTCGAAGGCACCGAAGGCTGCGGCAAAAGCACGCACATCAAACTGCTCGCCGAACGCCTCGTGGCACTCGGTCACAAAGTCAAAACCCTGCGCGAACCCGGCGGCACACCGCTCGGCGAAGAAATCCGCCATTTACTCAAGCACGCCTCCGCCGGACGCGACATGACGCCGGAAACCGAATTATTCCTGATGAACGCGAGCCGCGCGCAACTCATCCGCGATGTGATTCGCCCTGCGCTCGATGCGGGTGAAATTGTTTTGTGCGACCGTTTTTTTGACTCAACAACCGCATATCAAGGCTACGGGCGCCAACTCGATCTCAACATGGTTCGCCGCGTTGTGGATCTCGCCGTCGGCCCATTGCGACCGCATTTGACGCTGCTATTGCAGGTGCCCACGGCGTTGAGCGAAGCGCGATGCGCGAATCGCAAAAGACATCAGGCCGAGCCAGACCGGTTTGAAGAATCCGATCGCGACTTTTTCAAACGTGTCGAACACGGATTCGCCACCATTGCCGCTGCAGAACCCGAACGTGTGCGCGTGATTGATTCCAGCAAGCCGCTCGAGATCGTCAGCTCCGAAATCCTACGCTGCGCAGAACAGTTATTGCGCCGTTGACATCATCCACCATTCCGTTACGTTGCCCGCCCATTTATGGCAGAAGAGAAAAAAGCAAAACCGGCGCTCAAAGCAATCGACCTGCGTAGACTCAAACGCAAAAGGCTCAAACGCAAAAGCGAGCGCAAGCAAGCCCAAAACAAAACCCGACGCGATGGTATTTCACGGCTTCGCCGCGAATTCCGCAAATTGATCGACGCGGGCAAAAAGACAGAAGCTACCGAAGCCGCCCGCAAACTTTCATCTGCACTGGACAAAGCCGCCAAGACCGGCCTGCTCCGTGGCGAAACTTCCAGCCGCCGGAAATCGCGCATGGCCAAACAACTGGCCAAAGTCGCAGCCTGACCGTCAATCCATTCACCAACAAAAAGGCCGCCTGATTGGCGGCCTTTTTTATTTCTGAGCGATACAAATTAGTCCGTCACATGCACCACGGCTTTGATGACGCCGGTCTCCGGCTGCGTGAAGGCGGGGAATTGCTCGATGAGGTCGTCAAAACTCGCGTGGTGGGTGATCCACGGGCGCGTGTCGATGCGGCCATCCTCGATGAGCTGGATGATGCGGGTGAAATCCGGCGGCAGCGCGTTGCGCGAGCCCATGATTGTGATTTCGCGCCGGTGCACAATGGGCGCGTGCGGAAAGCTGACCTCCGCCTGCGTGATACCGACATACACGAGGCGGCCTGTGAACGCGCAGTATTGCAGCGCACCGCTCATGGACTGATGACTGCCCGTCGCGTCCACCACGCACTGCGCGAGCGCGCCGCCGGTGAGCGCGCGCAGCGCCTCCAACTCCGCGCCGTTGCCGGTGGCGTGGATCGTGTCGCTCACGCCCATCTTCGTGCGCACGAATTCCAGCCGCTGCTCGTTCAGATCCATCACGATGGTTTTTGCGCCGGAGAGCTTGGCAAATTCGATCACCGAAAGTCCGATAGGCCCTGCGCCGATGACTAACACATGTTCGCCCGGTTGCGGATTGCCGCGTTGAATCGCGTGGCAGCCAATGGCCAGTGTCTCCACCAACGCGCATTGTTCCAGCGTGAGTTGGTTTGCCGGATGCAACTTGCGCGCCGGCAACACGAGGCGTTCGGTGAGGCCGCCATCCATCATCACGCCCAGCACCTTCAGGCTCTCGCAGCAATTCGTCGCGCCTTTGCGGCAGGGAAAACACTGGCCGCAATTCATGTAAGGCTCCACCGAGCAGCGATCGCCCGGCTTCACATTCGTCACGCCTGCGCCGACGGCGAGCACTTCCACGCCGAGTTCGTGACCGGGAATGCGCGGGTAACTGAAGAAGGGCATCTTGCCGAGGTAGCCGCTGATGTCCGTGCCGCAAACGCCAACGCGCTGCACGCGCACCAACGCCTCCCCTGCCCCCGGCGCTGCCGGTTCGGGAATATCAATGCGCCGCCACGCGAGTGGTTTCTCAAGTTGGAGTGCTTTCATGAAAGATTACGGTGACGCATCGTATCGCAGCGGACTGAACACGGACAAGCCCTGTCTGCCGTCTTGCGCAGGTTGAAATGCAAAGCGCGTCGCGCAGAAACACGGGCACCTATTTCGGCAGGGTCTCCTGATAACACCACGCGCTGCCCACGAGCGCCCAGACATCGGTGCTCGGGGGACGCCACTGTCCACCCACGCGCACCTGAATCTCCACGCGCGCGGTCTTGCCATCGTTGCCCGCGGTGATGGATTTAATCGCGTGATCGCCCGCAGCTAGTTTTGCGAGCCGAGCACGATCGCTGATGCTTTTGAAGAATTGCTCCGCCTTGTCTTTGCCATGCTTCTTGACGGCGGCTGGATCCGACAACTCGATGCACTGGGCAATGTCACCAGCCCGCAGCGCGCCGAACAGCGCAACCACTCGCGCTCGAAGTGCCTCCTCCGATTCCGCGCTCAACGGCATCGCCGCCTCCGCGCTGCTGACCGGCGTAAAGTATTCGAAGAAGCCGATCATCATCTCCTCGTGAGTCTGGCTCCCCCACTTCACCAGCTTCGCGGGATTGGGGTTGGCTTTGTTCTCGCTGCTGTTGTCGTAGATGGCGGTGACTTTCAGCGTGCTGCCTCGCGGGATGAGCCGCGGCTGCTTGAGATTGTAGCGAAGCTGCCAGTTAAAATCGTAGCGGGGGATGTCGAGCAGCGTTTCGGTTTTGCCGTCGGCGCTGGTGACTTCATATTTGAATGCCTTCCCCCGAACGTGCATGTGGGCCATGAAACTGGTGATGGGAATATCGAAGGTCACGTGGCGGCTCTGTGTTTCCACATGCGCAGAGGCACCGGGCGGGATGGCGATGCGGTTGTTTGACACTGCGAAAGTCTTCACCTCCTGCTGCGGTGGGGTTTTCGCGAAGACAAGCCCCATGCGCATCTGCTCCTTCACCGCTTTGCCATTGGGCGTGTAGTGGATTTGGAAACTCACGGTTGAACCGGCAGGCAATTTGCGCGCGAAGCCCGCGGGATAAATCTGCCGCGCGTTGCCGGGAACATAGACAGCCCAGAAGCCGCCAGCGCCTTCGTCGCGAGCGCGTGCCGTGCTGCCTTTTTCATGCACTTGAACAATGACGTGATGCACCACCTCGCGCACGCTGGGCATGATCTCGTAGGCGGTCACCCACTTGTCCTCGGTGAGTTTCGTTTCCGTCACAGCGAATTGATATGGCATGAAGCCCTCGGCTTTGATGTCGAAAGGGTTTGGCAATTGCAGAATGAGGTCGGGTTTTCCGATGCTCCATTCGTCGGTGAATTTGAGCGGCGCGGGCGCATCGGCGGGATTGCCAATCGGACGATCCGCCGAGCTGAGCCATGCAAGTAGATCGGCCTTGTCGCGCGCCGAGAGCGAGCAATCGTTTGCCCACGGATTCTGCGCACCCTCAGCGACGGGCGCGGCAAACCACGGCGGCATTTGCCCTTGCTCGATGACACGTCGAATGGTCTTCGCCCGATCCTTCACCTCGGTGATGTCCTCAAGCGAGAAGGGAGCGATGCCCCCAGCGTGATGGCACTGTACACAGTTCTGCTGCAGGATGCGCGCAACGCACACCAGCCACGCAGAGCTTCGAAGGCCACAAAAAAACCAGACGCCAGCAGGACGATGCCTAGCCAAGCAGACACGGTGAAACCAAAGCCTGCCCCCACGAGCAATGCTATCGCGGCGACTCCACGAACGAGCCGGCCCTTGTTGTCAATGTTTCGGGAGAAGAACGGTTTCATCGTTTCACTTTCTTGGCGGGTTTGCGCAGGTCCTCAAGGGTCGCGCACAGGTCCGTGAGGTCTGCGATTTGGGTCGCCCCAATTTTTTCCAGAACATCGTGATAGGCAGGCATGGCGCGTCCGCCGACGAGGAGCGTGACCTCGGGCGGGAGGGACTCGCGCAGCCGCGTCAATTCCCCATCGAGCCGCTGGTCATCTTCGGGATAGACTAGGCTCAAGGCCACGGCGCGCGCACGGTTCTGACGCACCGCTCCGGCAATTTCCGCCGCTGGCAGGCTGGCGCCGAGATAGGTGACGTGCCAGCCAAGGTTCGCCGCCGCCGCCCCGACGAGCAGGGCACCGAGTTCGTGAATCTGTCCGGCCGGGGTCGTCACCACTAGCACGGGCGCGCTGTCCGTTCCACCGAACGGCTTGGCGGCGTGTCCGAGGAAGATGCGGATAACCCCACTGGCAAAATGTTCGTGCGCGGCGGTGATATTGCCCTCGCGCCATAAATCACCGAGGTTTTGCACCAGCGGAGCCACCACGCGTTGCAACAGACCCTGCGCACCCAGCTCCGTCGCGGCGCGTTTGAGCGTCTCCTCGAGCGCGCGGGCGTCGAGTGACTGCACCGCTGCGACGCATTGG
>CAMDOH010000074.1 GCA_945903605.1 Akkermansia muciniphila | reverse complement strand
AACCCATCGAGCGAGATTTGCGTGCGGCGCTCGATTCTATTCTCGCCGGAAAACCCATAGCCAAATCTCGCACCGAAGCGATTGGCTGCTACATTGCCAACACAAAGAAACCATGAAACGACTTCTCATCATTCCATTGCTGGCGACCGCCGCCAACGCTGCGCCCGTCGAATTCACCACGCACATCGCACCGATCATTTTCAGGAACTGCGCCGTCTGCCATCGTGTTGGCGAAGCTGCGCCATTCACGCTCACCAGTTACGACGATGTGAAGAAACGCGCCAAGCTCATCGCCAAAGTCACTCACGATCGAGTGATGCCGCCTTGGCACGCTGACAAAAGTGATTTTGCGTTTCTGGACGATCGCCGACTGACTCCCCAGCAGATTGACCTCATTCAACAATGGGTCGCTCAAGGCACGCCCGAAGGCGACCGTGCAAAACAGCCAGCATTGCCAAAATTTCCACAAGGCTGGCAGCTCGGTAAGCCCGACATGATCGTGAAGATGACGCACGCATACAGTGTTCCCGCCGAAGGCCGCGACATCTACCGCAACTTCATTGTGCCGTTGAATCTCAACGAGGATATTTACGTGAAGGCCGTCGAGTTCCGGCCCAGCTCTCCATCCGTGGTGCATCACTCGCTATTCTTTTGGGACACCACCGGAGCCGCTCGCCGCTCGGCGAATGCATCTGGCATCACCCGATTCACTCCGATGCAGCGCGAAAACAAAGGCACAGGTCAACTCGGCGGCTGGGCGCTCGGCGCGACAGTTCGACTGCTTCCTGAAGATCTCGCATTCCTAGTGCCGAAAGGGGCCGACCTCATTCTCGCGACTCACTTTCATCCCTCGGGCAAAGCTGAAGAGGAGACTTCCACCATCGGATTGTATCTCACCAAGGAACCGCCCAAACGCGCCTTCACCGGAATACAGCTTCCGCCTGCATTCGGTGCGCTCGCAGGTGTCGATATCCCTGCGGGCGAAAAAGAGTTTACAGTCACAGACTCATTTGTCCTCACCAGCGATGCCGAGGCATTTGGAATCAGCGGTCACGCACATTATCTCGGCAAGAAACTCAGCATGACGGCGCTGTTTCCCGATGGCTCCAAAAAGAATCTTGTCAGCATCAACGATTGGGATTTCGCCTGGCAGGAACAGTACACGTTCGACAAGAAAATCCCGCTGCCCAAAGGCACACGACTTGATGCGCGGGTGACTTGGGATAATTCCGCGACGAATCCTCACAACCCAACCAACCCGCCCAAACGCATCCGCTGGGGACCGCAATCCGAAGATGAGATGGGAAGCCTCACTCTGTTGGTGACCGCTCCGGACAAATCCAACATCGAAGAAATCAATCGTGCCCAAGTCCAGCACGTGCGCGATGCCGGGTCCGCAGCCATCGCTCGGTTACTTCAGGATCGAAATGGTGGCGGCACGCTTGTCAGTGTATTTTTCAAGAACAACGACAAGAACGGCAATGGAAAGATTGAGCGAGAAGAAGCGCCGCGCTGGCTGGTGGCCAGCTTTGACCAGCACGACACCAACAAAGATGGAGCGCTGGACGAAAAAGAGATTCAGGCCGCGCAGGCAAAACTATTTCAGGGTCTTCGCGTGCCTTGAGGCTATTTCTCTTTTAGCCCCGACAGATAAGACAGCAAGGCAGCCACATCTTTCGCCGGCAAACTGTCAATCAAGCCGACAGGCATTATGGAGATGGATGAGGCCGTGATTCTCTTGATCGCACTGCGCTGAATCACGTGCCGTTTGCCAGTCAGATCGAGCATTTCGACACTTGTTTTCGATTCGCTTTCCAATCGGCCGGAAATCGATTCGTCGTCACCAGTCTCAACCGTCCACAGGCGGAAGTTGGATTCGAGCGACCTGTTCGGATCGATGATCTCCAAAAGAATTTCGTTCAACGGGCGCGCTCCAACTCCCGATAAGTCCGGCCCTATCTTGCCTCCCTGCGCATGGACGGAATGGCACTGGACACAGAGTTGAGTGAACAATTCTTTGCCTCGTACGGAGTCACCCGCCATTTTCAGCACGCCCGACATTTGTTCAAACACCTTTTGCCGGTCCGAATCGGCGGCACTTGCCTGCAATGCCTCGGCGCCTTTTGTGATGCGTCCGTCTCGGCTCAGTCGCATCGACTGCCATTCCGCCGCGTTGATTTCCGAGCGCAGCACTTCGCCGCGCTTCACCGATTCCAGCAGGTCCAAAGTCCACTCCACACGACGCAGCAAAACTTCTATTCCTGTCCGACGCGAAACCGGGGTCAGCACACGCCAACTCGCGAGCAACTTTGCGCCCGCCTTCGGGTTCCGGCTCTCGCCCACCACCGAGACAAGTCCAGTCACAAAATCTGTCGGCGTTTGTGGTGAGATGATTCCGATGACTTTGTCCAATGATTCCGGCACGTCCGACAGTCGGACCAGTCGGCGCGCTGCATCCAGTCGCTCTGCGCTGGGAACTTTATCATTCGCCAATCGCGTTGCCATATCCTGAACTACCGCAGCGACATCGCCCGCAACATCTTTCACTCCCCATCGCGTGGCGAGCAGTAGCAACTTATCCTTTTGCGAAGCCGGCAACACTTTCAACAGGCTCGACAGTTCGGCTTTGTCCGCCACGGAGAGATTCGGGATAACATCCTTTGGCCAACCCGTGAGCAAGCCGTCCATGACATGCGCAGCCACCAATTCATCTGCGCCTTTGATAGCTGCAATGGTGCTCATCACCGAATCGGCTGGGCCGCGCGCCGCGTAATGACGGGTGACGATGGCAACCACTTCACCAGCTCGCCCCGGCAACGAGGTGATTGCCGGGGGGGCCGTGTTGCTTAATTCGACGACTTCGATGTCATCCCACCAAGCTTCACCTTTCGATTGGCCCCAGCCACCGAACAGCAGATTCAAAGTGAGTTGTTGATTCGAGCCCGACTCGAATTCGCTGTTCACACGAGTCCAATCCGCATCGCGTTCGACGGCGCTTGTTTTCCCAGACTTCTGCAGTTGATGAAGATTCAGCAATGCGCCAAGACCGGTATTCTTTTGAAATCCCTTCGTTCGAATCCAAGCGGAGAGCCGGTAACGCGTATTGGGTTTCACCGGCAAATTGAGCGCCCAACTCGCGTCGCTTCCAGCTTTGGAAATAATCTTGAGCGAGTGCTTGCCGGAATGCGCCACGGTTGAGTCGACAACAAATTCTGATTGGCCAGCATAAGTCGCCTGCTTCCATCCCGCTGGCGCGCCATTCTGCAACTGTTCGAACGAGCCGTTGGAAATCAAATTGGCTGTGCTGGGTGGGGTGTTGGTTGCCAATTCGCGGCCTTGTGATTGGGAACGCGCGAGCACCGATCGGATGAAAGTTGAATCGTGCCGGGCTGCGGCAGCCGTGGCGGCATCTGGCAGCCATCGGTCGGATGCGTTATCAGGTTGTTGCAAACAGAGAAAAACCGCTTCGCCTGCGCGTTCATTTGTTGGTGACTCCGCGAGCGCCAACAGTGTGGCAAGTCGCACTTGTCGGTCTGCGTCTGCAAGCAGTCCCGCATCAAGCAAAGTATCCGCCAAGGCAGAAGTACGAGGAAGAACCCGGACGGCATTGAGTCGCACTCCAGCGGAAGGATGTTTCAACGCGACGACCACTTGTTGAACAACATCGGCATCTCGGCCATCGAGTAATCCGAGTCCATGCAACGTCCACAGTGCGTGAATCGCGCCGGGGTTCAGGCCAATCGCATCGAGTGAACGGTTGCGAACAATGTCCAGCAAGGCTGTGCGAATATCGGTGTTGCCACGTTCCACAAGTAGTCGCTGAGCGTGCAATCGCCAAAGCTGGTTGTCGTTCGACAGCGCGGCGAGAAGTTGCGGCGGTGTCGCGCCGAACAATGATTTTAACGCAGTTGGATTGGCGGCGGTGTGAACGGCGCGATAGATGCGCGCGTGTTGTTTGTCGCGCAAATCCGTTTCATAGGCGTTGCCTTTGCCGGTTTTGAATCCGGGCGGAGTGGGATTGTGTTGAACGATGTAGTTGTACCAATCGATGAACCACACGTGGCCATCGGGTCCGACCTCGGCCATGATGGGCGCGGTCCATTCATCGTCGCTGGCGGCGAGTTGGAATGCGGTTCGCGCGCGGAAATTGGCACCGTCACGATCGAGGAAAAAAGTGCCGATCAATTTGGCAGTCGGTTCGCAGACGAATGCGGCGCGGTTCCAGTATTCAGGCGGATATGCGCGCGCGGTGTAAAGCGCGTGCCCCGCTCCGGCGGTGTATTGACCGTGCCAATCGACTTGTCGAACTTTGTCGGACAGCGCAGTGAATCGCGCACTCTCAGCGATGGGCGGAAGTACGGTCGAGTTCCAGCCGCGCACAGATTCATAATAACGATTTGGGATGGGCAGAAACACGCTTGGGTTGCCATTGGCAGTGGAGCCGAACACCAATCCTTCTTCACTGAAGCCAAGTCCCCATGTGTTGTTGTTGTTGTTCCGGAGAAACTCAGCTTTTTTTCCGTCCGGTTGAAACCGGTAAAAGCCGGTGCGGAAATCATGGTCGTCGCCGCCGACTTTGCCCTTGAATCCCGAGTAGCCAACCATTCCCCACAGCCAGTTGTCCAAGCCGTATCGGAGATTGCTCGGTCCAGCGTGTGTGTCGCCTTTGCTCCAGCCGGTGAAAAGAATTTCGCGTACGTCCGCTTTACCGTCGCCGTCCGTATCTTTGAGAAAGAGCGTGTGAGGCGCTTGTTGAACCACCACACCGCCGCGCGCAAATGCGAGGCTCGTGGGAATGTTGAGTTTGTCGGCAAACACGGTGAACCGATCAGCGCGTCCATCGCCATCGGTGTCTTCACAGATCCGGATCGTGTCTTCGCCTTCGGCCTTGATGTCGTTGGGATAATTGACGGATTCGCACAGCCACAAACGGCCGCGTTCATCCCAGGCCATCGCCAGCGGTTTGCGGATTTCTGGCTCGGCGACAAATAGGCGCGATTCAAAACCGCGTGGCAATATCATGTGCCGCTGTGATTCTTCCGGCGGCAATGGTTTTTGCATCTGACTGATGGGGTCGCCGATCGCGCCCCATTTTTGACTTGGTAGATAGTTGGGTAAATGGGCCTTCACATATTCGAATGGCTTGGCTCCCTTCACCACACCGCGCGGATGTGTCGCAACCTCACGGCCGCTTGCCCATAGCAATCCACGCTCCAGCAAATCGTGAAACCCCTCGTTTCCCCACGTGCGTTCGTCGTGTCCCCACGCCGTGTAAAAAACCCGCCCTTTGCCATGCGTTCGCACCCATGTCCACGGTTCCTGCTCGCGCATCTCGAGCACGGTGCGATCTGCCGTGTTGTGTTTGTGGTGGACGTACGTTTCGTCCCAGCTCTCAAAACCGGCGAATCCTTTCATGATCGGATGATCCGGCGCTGTGTTGCGCACGCGGAATGTGCCCGTGCCGTGGCTTTTGAATTGCGCGCCAGTCAGTGCGATGAGTGCTGGCGAATTGTGAAAACAAAACGACGCGCAATGGACTGGCACGAATCCTTTGCCCGAAGCGACGAATTCCAGCACCGCCTTTTCCTGTTCTGGCGCAATCTTGTCGATGTTCGCAAAAACCAACAGCGCATCGAACTGAGCCAGATGGGCGGGATTGAGGTCGGCCATGCGTTCGGTGTAGGTGACTGAAAAGCCGCGAAAGCTCAGGACCGGCTCGGCCTGTCTGAATCGGGCAGCGGGTTTGTGATGGCCTTGATCGCCGAGAAACAAGACGCGCACGCGCCGGTCATTTCCAGCGGGCGCAGCATCAACCGCAGAAGTCAGAATCAGGCAAGCGAACGCAACCAATGCCGCAGCAAACCATCGTGGATTCAACATGAGGGGAGACACTATCTCGCACCGAATTCTTTGCAATCCAGAATCAACTCTTGGGCTTGTCTGGAGCCTTCGGTTCTAATCGGGTGATCCGCAACTTGCGGTCGTAATGCACCGTCGCAATGCGCAGGCCATCCGGGTGCAGATCCATTTCGCGCGCCGTGTTTCCCAGCGAAAACTTGTGGAATGGTTTGTCACCATCCGGTGCCCAAAAAAGCAGGAATCCTCCATTGCCACCACCGGAACAACCGATGAGATGACCATCGGGATGAACCACCACGCGCCAGAGAACGCCTTGCTTCACATCGTCTGTGAGATGCTTTTTCGTCAGCTTGAGCGGTTCCCAGTCGAATCGAATGGCAATCGGTTCGTGAACGGCACCGAGCGGATTGCTCGCATTGTGGAGGCCGGCGGCAATGATCTGTTTCAAGTCGGGAGTGAATGAGATGCTGCGGACACCGCCAAAATCCACCTGCTGTCCACCGTTGTAACTGTGCAGATCCTTCGCATCAAATTTGCGCGCGAGTTTGCCGGTGGCCGTTTCCCACTGGTGAACTTGTCCCTTCAGATCTCCGCTCAATAGGAATTGTCCGTTAGGATGAAATAGCAGGCTGTAAACATCGCGCTCGTGTCCGGGGAATTCCCGTACCGCCGCGCCGTCGGCTACATTCCATAATTTCACCACACGATCGTTTCCGCCGCTGGCCACATATTTGCCGTCTTTGCTGACAGCGACTGCGCGGATCCATCCCGAATGCGCTTTTACTTTTCGGATTGGCTCGGGTTTCTCGGCTGCGACGGGCCACCAGATAAGCATGTCGTCATAGCCAGCGGAGATGAGCGTGGCGCCGTCGATTGAAAAGGCGAGGTCGCCCACCCACGAATCATGCGCGCTGAAGACGGTCTTTTTGCCAGAGGCCAGTTCCCATCGGATAATGGAGCGATCCTCCGATGTGGCGAAAACAAAAAGTCCTTTGGGATCGAATCGGCAGTTGATGAGCGGCGCTTCGTGTATGAATTCCTGCGCGATGTGCGCCGCTTTTGGGTCAGCCTTCATTTCGACATTCAAACAATCATCCAGTCCAGTCGTGATCGCCTGTTCAACGGAGTGGCTGCGTCAGGCAATCAATTCCGTGATCGGCCCGAATGCGGGATCGGCCACGGGCACTCGTCGGCCTCCCACATCAAACGTGGCTTTCGAATTGAGTCCAAGCCCGCGCAGGTAGGTGTGGAACAGATTGCCGGCGTCCACTTGGTTCTCGGTCACTTCTGTTCCGTTGGCATTGGTTTTACCAAAGACCGCGCCGCGTGCAATGCCGGCGCCGCCAAGGCAGACACTCCACGCTTTGCCCCAATGATCGCGCCCGTAGTATTGATTGATGTTCGGCGTGCGGCCGAATTCGGAGAGGACGACCACCATCGTGTGCGCAAGCAATCCGCGCTCGTGCAGGTCTTGTATGAGTGACGCGAATGGTTTGTCGAATTCACCCATCTGTTCGAAGTGAAAGTTGAAGTTCTCGTTGTGTGTGTCGTAATTCGAATGCGAGATCTGCACAAACGTGATCCCTTTTTCGAGCAGTCGACGAGCCATGAGACAGTGCCGGCCGAAGTCGTGTTTGCCGTATCGATCGTGATCCTTTTCAGGTTCCTTGGTGAGATCAAACACATCGCGCTGTTTCATCAGATCCTGCGCTGCCTCGAAACTTTGCACATAGGCGTCAGTCTGCGCAGTGCGGCGGCGGCCGAGGAACCGGTCGTTTGCCAGTCGCCGGAGCGTTTGCTGTTCTTCGGCAGTGGCTGCTGCCAATCCTGCTGGGAGCGCTGTGTTCTGCGGCGGGTTGCCATTGCCGAGAACGACACTGGAATATTTCGGGCCGAGGTAGGCTGAATCGGCGCTGCGTCCGCCCGCACCACCGGGAGTGATCAAAATGTGGCCGGGTAACGAACGGTCGTTGGCATCAAATGATTTTGCGACGACCGCGCCAATCTGCGGATAGTCGATGCCGGCGCGCTGATGGTAGCCAGTGAGCATCATGTAAGTTCCCTTGCCGTGATCGTCGTTCTTGGTGTTGATGCCGCGAACGAGGGCGAGGTGATGCATTTGCTTCGCGGTGTAGGGAAGCAATTCGCTGATGTGAACGCCGGGAACGGAAGTCGGAATCGCGCGGAACGGGCCGCCGGTGTTCGTGTTCGGTTTCGGATCCCAACTTTCGAGCTGGCTCAATCCGCCGTGCATGTTGATCACAAGCATCCGCTTTTGATCTTTGGCCAATTGATTGGCGGCAGCCGACTGCGCAAACCAGCCGAGTCCTCCGACGACCGCTCCGGTGCCGGCAGCCAGTGTTCCTAAGAACTGGCGGCGCGCCATCGTGTGCTCCATCGAACCACATGCGTAGTTACATTTCATAAAAAGTTCCTCGGCGATTCGACGCGACACAAACTGCCCGTGTTCAAGGCTTGTTCCTCAGTGTTTGAAGCGGAACTCAGCAGATGTGAGCAATGCCCAAGCAAGTTCCTGCGCAATGATCGGTTTCTCGGTGGGACGCGCAGTCAGCAATCGCGAGATTTCATCCAGCTCCGGCTGCGAGGGACGCCTTGAGAGCGTGCTGAGGTACAATTCTTCGCCGAATTGTTTGGCGTCGGCAGTTTTCACCATTCGATCAGTCAAGTTTCCACCCGCAGGCGCCAGCCAACTCCGCACCGTGCCGGCATTCGCCAGAAACAATGCCTGATCGGGTGTGGCGTAGAAATCGTTCTGCGGCTGGCCGGCAGCACCGCCAAACAGCGTCACGAACTGCGCGACGTTGCCTTTGAGTCTATCGTGAATCAGTTGTTCGACTTGTTTGGCGCGTTCAGAGAGCCGGACTGGATCGGCCAGGTTCTGCGGGTTCGGCGGTGTCTTTTTGTCGAACTCCGCTTCGGCTGCGGAGCGTTGTTGATCCACCATTCCTGCAGCCTGCATCATGCTCCAGGAAATCTGCTCGGGCGAAAGAGGCGAAAAGGCGCCGACGGCAAACGAGCCTGCCCAGTGATTGGCAAGTGTTGCAAAAAGATCGTCCAACTTAGATTTGTCGACGGCCGCTTTATCGATGGCCGGCTTCAACTGCGCTTCCAGCGTGGTGACCTGTAACTGCGCAGCGGGAAGTTGCGCTGCGATGGCATCGAATGCCAGCTTCGCAGCGGCGAGCCGTTGTGCCGTGGCTTTCGCGGCGGCGTCCCGTTGGGTAACGATGAGCTGCGCGGCGGTGAATTCGGTAATGGATTGATCGTGGCGTGTCTTGATCTGAACCGTGGCGGCGACAACTTCGGCGTCGTTGGTCAATTTTTGGCGCGCGGCTTCGGCCTTGGCGAAAACTTCCGCGATAATTTTCACAGCAGCGTCCTTCGCAGCTGACTGCTTCTGCCCATCAACAAGCGACGTGTTGGCATCATTATTGGACTGTGTCGCGACAGTGAATTCTGTGTGCTTGGCAACGATGACTCGCGCGGAGGTCAACTCCGTCTGCATTTTCGTCAGGACAGCTTGTGAGGTGTTTGAGAGTGTGAATTGATCGCCAAATTCCACGAGTGTTTTGGTGCCCGTGAGGACACGGTCGGCAAGTCGTGAAGCCGATCGTTCAGTCTGGCGTCGATCCAACGCAGCCGCGACTCCCAGTTCAGTTGAGGCAATTTTTTTCGTGGCCTCGTCCACTCGCGCCAATGTGGTTTTGGCCGTCAATTCACCAGCAGCGAGCTGAGCGGCGGTGGCTTTGGCGACTTCAGTCTTGGCGGTCAGATCCTTGTTCAGATTGTCAACTTCAGCGGTGATCTGTGTGCTGCGGCTTTTGAATTTGACTGCCACTTCGGCGAGCACTTTGTCTTCAGGAAGTTTCGTGACGGCTTCCTGCGCCTTGGCTGTCGCATCATTCACCAGTCGCAATGCGTCCTGTCGTGTGGCGAGAATCAGTTGCGCAGCGGTTTGTGCGGCTGTCGCTGTATCGGATGCCTTTTTGAGGCCCACGACGATGGCGTTGGTCTTGATCAATTCAGCGGCCACATCGGTGTGCGTCTTTTTCGCAGCGATCAATTCTGCAGAGATTTTGTCGAAGGCTTCATTGGATTTGAGAACGAGGTCGGCAAGGCGCGCTTTTTCTGCAGCCAACGCAGGAAGTTTCGCGGCGGCGGCTTTGGCGGCTTCGGCAAGTCCAGCGGGCATTTCGTAACTGCGTTGATAAGCCTTCGAGAGTGTGATTTCGCGGAGGAAGGCGCGGGTGTCGCCTTTCATCGCGACGAGTTCATCGGCCAGCGTATCGAGCAAGGCCGGGTGCGCCGCGGGATTGTCGGAATGAAGTTGGTCAGGCGGCTCAACGAGGGCGCGGCCCATCATGTGCCCCCAAAGTCGGTTGGCCAAATTGCGATTGAAGGGCTTGCTGGTGCCGTCGGTGGCGTGTTTAGCAAGGAGCGCGCGACGACTGTGTTTGGGGATGGGCCGGACGGTTTTATTGGTGGCATCGGGTTTCACCAGCCACTCGTCGCCCTTGGCAAAAATGGGTTCGACGAGAGGTTGGCCGCCGGGCAATCGCGGGCCGGTGGCACCGGAATGTTTTGTGAAGACGGAGGTGAAAGTGACATCGCCATCAAACTTTTCTGCGAGGTATGTTTTCTTCGCTTTTTCGTCGTTGAATAAATAGCTGCGACTGACAAAGGCAAAGAGGCCGTGGTAATCGCGCTGGAAATAATCGTCGATCTTTGGATGGTCGTGGCACTGTGCGCACTGAAGGTCCATCCCGAAAAAAATCCGGCCGACATCGCGAGTGACATTGTGCGGATCGATGTCGCGGTCGAGGAAGAATTTTGCTGCTGGCCGGATTGCTTCATCGGCGCCGTCGGTGCCGAGAATTTCCCGGGTGAGCTGATTGAGCGGCTTGTTTGTGGCGAAGGAATCAACGAGATACTGACGCCACAGGTCGGCGGTCACATGTTTGTCGGGGCGCCGTTCCATCATGTAGATGTCGAAAGTGGTGGCCATGTGTCTTGGGAAATCGCGACCGGCGAGCAGGCGATCGATGAGTTTGGTGCGTTTGTCGGGCGCGGGGTCGTCGAGGAACGCTTTGCTTTCGGGTGCAGTCGGAATCCGGCCGGTGAGGTCGAGATGGATGCGGCGGAGGAAGTCTGCGTCGCTAGCTGCTGGCGCCACGGCACCGATTTGGCCGGCATCCACTGCTTTGTCGATTCGTTGGTGGAGCGGCTCGGCGGCATTCAAAAGGGCCGCACCCGAAATGAGCGTCGTGAGAATCATGCAGATTATCGTATTCATGGCTGTTCTCCTGATTGGTTTCAGAATAGCGCAGAACTGATGATAGGCCAGCAATGATTTGCCGATCTATTTTGTCGGGATCTCGTTCAACGTGTAGTATGCGGAGGGATGGAGCAGGGGCACGGCGTCGGCTGATCGCAGTCCTTTCATGTGCAACTCGTGTACGTGGCCTTTGACGAGTCCCTCCACTTTGAGGCGGACACTTTTGCGGTCAGTCGCAACGGTTGCGCCAATGACTTTAGGAACGGTGGGATCCACTTCCGGGCTGCCATAATCGGATCGGTAAATATACGTGTATGCCTGCATCGAGTAGGATTCGAGGGCCGCAGCGCTCGCGGAATCGATGGGCTGCGTAAACGTCAGTTCGAATCCGTCTGGTTTCGCACGCATCTCGTGGACTTCAAATGGAATCTTTCCAGTCCAATTGACGCGCTCGATCGCAAAGGGTTTGCCGCCACGCGATCCCCAACCGCGATCGGTGCCGCCGCAGAAAAGATTTCCATCGGGAGTCATCATTGCCACGAGATTGCCCGAAGCAAATCCTTTGCGGAACGGAAACGCAGCGCCTTGATAGACGCCATTGACCTTTTCCAGAAAGGCGCGGTTCAGCGTTGAAAACGTTTGGTCGCCGACGAGAAGTTGATTGGTGAACGGGCCGAATTTCCCGTTGCTATCGAAGGCGAATCCGCTGGTGGATTG
This sequence comes from Akkermansia muciniphila, assembly GCA_945903605.1. Taxonomy (GTDB): domain Bacteria; phylum Verrucomicrobiota; class Verrucomicrobiia; order Limisphaerales; family UBA1100; genus CAMDOH01. Next base: position 177 of record CAMDOH010000074.1, on the reverse strand, counting down.
GCCCAGTTTGCCATGCGGGAAAATGATCGCTGGCGGCACGAGTTCCTTCACGCGTTCGCGTTCTTTCACCATCCGGCTGTTGGTGTTTGGGATGACGGGTTTGCCCATTGCCGCTGCTTTTTCAAACCAACGAAATCCACCGGGATGACCTTGAAACGAACCCACGGGCACGTGTTT
>CAMDOH010000073.1 GCA_945903605.1 Akkermansia muciniphila | reverse complement strand
CCCACGGCACGGTATCTGCGGGCTTTGGATCAAGAAGCGGGCAAACTGAAAGCCTTGGTTGTGGCGGTTTGGTTGACTGCCGAGCCAGACAAAACCAAAGATTACCTGCCAAAGGCGCAGCAATCTTTGAAGTTCGAGTCCACAGCGCTCACTTTTTTCCGAGGCGAAAAAGATGGTCCGGAAGATTGGGGATTGAGCGACCGCGCGTTTGTGACGACAGTGATTTCCGCCAAAGGCAAGGTGGTTTCAACATTTGGCTATCAATCGCTTAACGAGACAGATGTGCCATTGGTGAAGGAAGCATTGGTTAAGGCGTTGAAGTGACGCAGTGCAAATTGTCGAAGGGACGGAGGGTGTTTTGGGCGGGAATTGAGTAGACAATTAGCCCTGAATATGGCACCCATTTGCCCGTCTTATCTACGCTGCAAACTATTCTTAAGATAGGTGTGTGGCTGAAGATAAACAGTACGTACGTAGTAACCTCAAACATAAACAGGAATAAACATGTTGAAGACATTGATAGCGTTGGCGGCAATCGTTGCCCTCTCGGGCAGCTTGGTGGCCGAAGACAAAAAAGAAGAGAAACCGAAGTTCACCCCCGGTTCTTGCTGCGACAAGGCGGCCAAGGATAAGAAGGAATGCGCGCACAAGTGCTGCGTCGAAGCCGCTAAGGACAAGAAGGTCTGCGAGAAGTGCAATAAGCCCAAGAAGTCCTAATCGCTTATAGTCAGTTTCAGACGGCCAAGGGAAACCTTGGCCGTTTTTTATTGTCTGAATTCAGCGGTTGCTGCGGCAATACTCCTCCGCATCCAACAATCAAAGCGGGCGAATCACTGAAATGTTCCGGTGATAATCAAGCAAGGTTTCAATCGAGACAACGCCGCCACCCATGCCACTCTTCTTGATACCCGCATAGGGCACGCCGTGCACCACCACATTGTGCGAGTTGATCCATCCATTTCCCGCATCGAATGATTCTGCCACACGTCGGCACCGAGTCAGATCGCTCGACCAAACGCTGTTCGCCAATCCATAATCCGTGTCATTCGCCAATCGGATCGCTTCGTCCTCCGTCTTGAAAGGCGCAACGTAAGCCACCGGCCCAAAGATTTCTTCGCGCGCCGCCACGTTGTCCAGCGAGCCAGCAAGCAAAGCCGGTTTCACATAATGACCGGCGTGTCCGGCCACCTTTGCCGCTCCACCTTCCAACAACACTTTCGCGCCACCACGCTCTCCCTTTTCAAGATAGCTCAACACTCGCTGCCGCTGTTTCTCGCTCACCACCGGCCCCATTTTGCTGGCGGCATCCATTTGGTAACCGATGTTCACTTTTTTCAAACGCTTGATGCAGGCATTCACAAATGAATCGTAAACATCCCGCTGCACCAGCCAGCGAGTGGCGTCACAGCAAACTTGTCCGGAATGAAACGTAATCGCGTCGACCAATTTGTCCGCCGTTTGATCGACATCCACATCGCCGAAAACCACCGCCGCACCTTTGCCTCCCAATTCGAGCTTCACCGGAACCAGATTGCGTCCGCACGATTCGGCGACAAGCCGGCCTACTTCCGGCGAGCCAGTGAACGACATCCGGCGCAAGCGCGGATTATGCGCGAGTGCCGCACCCGTCACTTCGCCAAGACCTGGCACAACATTGAGCACGCCATCCGGCAGACCCACTTCCTTGGCCACATGCGCAAGAAATAATGTCGAGAGCGGTGTGTCTTCCGCCGGCTTCACCACGCAAGTATTGCCCGCCACCAGAGCCGGCCCAATTCCCCAGCCGCAAAGCAGAAACGGAAAATTCCACGGGATGATGAAACCGCACGGGCCCCAAGCATGACGCACCACAGCCGCCTCGTGTCCCGGCACAGCGATGACCGTCCGCCGCTGAAGATGCTGCGCAAGCTCTGCATAATAGCGCAACGTGGTGATGAAATTCTCCACATCCGACACCGCCTGCAAATAAATCTTACCGCAGTCGAGCGACTCCAGCTGAGCGAAAACCGCCTTGCGCTTTTCCACAGCGTCCGCCAAACGATGGACCACTGCACAACGCTCGTTGACCGGCAGTCGCGACCAACCGTTCTTCTCGAACGCCTGCGCCGCCGCATCCACCGCGCGCGACACATCGTCGGGCTGCAAACTGGCGATCGTGGCGAGCTTCGCGCCCGTGCCCGGATCATTCGTATTAAATGTCTCGCCGTTCGATGCAAATACTTCCTTGCCGCCCACGAATCCGCCGAGCGTGCCGCGCTTCAAGAACGATTTCACTTCGGGGTGGAGTTGGAATTTTGGATGAGTTTTCATTATTGGAAATGTTTTTGAACAGACGCCCACCGTTGCCAATCGCGCGGGTGAACGCGCGCATGATGATTTTCTTCGCGGCCAAGTCAAGCGGCGAGCGGCTGCAATTGCGCTCGCGGCAAATGGTCGAAGATGGATAATCCGGATATGACACCCGCACCGCAGAGTTGGTCGCCACAATCCTGGCGCCACAAAGAAATCCGGCAGCAACCTGTTTACGACGACCCTGCATCGTTGGAACGGGTCTTGAACTCGGTGCGGTCTCTGCCGCCGCTTGTTCATCAAGGTGAAGTGGACACGCTTCGCGAGCAGTTGGTATTGGCGGGTCGTGGTGACGCTTTTATTTTGCAAGGCGGCGATTGCGCCGAACGATTCGAGGACTGCACACGCGAGGCCATCGAATCCAAACTTAAGATCATCCTCCAAATGAGCCTCGTCCTCACGTGGGGCGCGAGAATCCCCGTGGTTCGCATCGGACGAATGGCCGGTCAATATGCCAAGCCACGATCGAGTGACACGGAGATGATCAATGGCACAGCACTTCCGACGTTTCGCGGTGATATCGTGAATGGCATTGAGCCAACTCTTGCAGCGCGGCGGGCGGATCCAAATCGTTTGGCACAAGCGTATTTTTATTCTGCGGCGACGCTGAACAATGTCCGCGCTTTACTCGATGGTGGGTTTGCTGATCTGCATCATCCACAACATTGGGATTTGGGATTTGTCCGCAGCGTGACCAGTCGTGCGGAGTACGAGGGAATGCTCGACCGGATGTTGGACTCGCTGAATTTTGTGGAGTCGACGGGCGTGCGTGGCAGTGCGGCTTTTCGCACGGTGGAATTCTACGCATCGCACGAAGGACTATTGCTGCCGTATGAAGAGGCGATGACGGTGGAGGTCGGCAAGCATTGGTACAATCTGGGCGCGCATATGCTTTGGATCGGCGAACGGACACGGCAGTTGAACGGCGCGCACGTGGAGTATTTTCGAGGGATCGAAAACCCAGTGGGAATCAAAGTGGGGCCGTCGATTTCAGCGGCAGAGCTGGTGGAATTGATTCGCGCGATTGAACCGGCCAATCGCGAAGGACGCGTGATGCTCATTACGCGGCTTGGAGCGAGTGCGGCTGGAAACCGTTTGCCAGAGTTGATTGCGGCAACACGCGAACATCAGTTGAACGTGGTGTGGGCTTGCGACCCGATGCACGGCAACACCATCACGACTGAATCGGGTTACAAGACGCGCCGATTCGATTCGATCCGTGAAGAATTGCGCCAGACATTCGAGGCGCATCACAAGTCGGGCAGTCATCTCAGCGGGGTGCATTTCGAATTAACGGGCGCGGATGTGACCGAGTGCGTGGGCGGTCCGCAGGAATTGTCGGAGGCAGATCTGCCGCGCAGCTACGAGACGTACTGCGATCCGCGTTTGAATTACGGGCAGAGTCTCGAGATGGCATTTCTCCTCGCGCAGAAATTGCAGCAACGCCGACAGGTTCCCAACGCGAAGTGATGCGATGCGCGAAATCAGCGGCCCATGAATTTGCCGAGTCCGGCTCCGCCGGCCCGTCCCATCATCTTTTGTAGCTTGCCCATTTTCTTCATCATGTCCTGCATTTGGGCAAACTTGTTCAGCGTGGTGTTAAGTTCGGCAACGGTCACGGCGCTGCCTTTGGCGATACGCAGACGGCGTTTGGCGTTGAGGAGTTCTGGTCGGGATCGTTCCTGGGTTGTCATGGCGCAGATCATTCCCTCCATGCGTTTGAATTCGCGCTCACTTTTCCCGAGGTCATTATTTTTGGCGATCTCTGCGCCGCCGGGCAGCAGGTTGACGACGCTCTCGAGTGAGCCGAGTTTTTTCATGGCGCGAAGTTGATCAAGAAAATCCTGCAGCGTGAATTGGCCGCGCCGCATTTTCTCTTCAAGTTTGCGCGCGTCTTCTTCATCGATGGCTTCGGCTGCTTTTTCAACAAGACTGACAACGTCGCCCATGCCCAGAATTCGGCCGGCGATTCGTTGCGGATGAAATGGCTCGAAGTCATCATGCTTTTCGCCAACGCCGACAAATTTGATCGGCTTGCCGGTGACGGCTCGGAGTGAAAGGGCTGCGCCGCCACGCGCGTCACCATCGAGTTTGGTGAGGATGACGCCGGTGATGCCGAGCGCTTTGTCGAAATGCGTTGCGACGTTGACGGCTTCCTGACCGGTCGCAGCGTCGAGGACGAGCAGGATTTCCTGCGGCTTCAATAGGTCACGCAAGCGGACGAGTTCTTGGATGAGTGGCTCGTCTATTTGCAATCGGCCAGCGGTGTCGACGATGAGTGTGTTGCGATTGTTGGCCAGCGCAAATTCGGTCGCTTCGCGGGCGATGCTCAAAACATCGTTTTGGCCGTGCTTGGCGAAGACGGGTTGATTCAGTTGCTGGCCAAGTGTCTCGAGTTGATTCATCGCTGCGGGACGATAGACATCGGCGGCGACGAGAAGGGGCGAGCGTCCTTGCTTGCTGAGGAGTCGCGCCAATTTCCCAGCGGTGGTTGTTTTGCCGGCGCCGTGTAATCCGACGAGAAGAATGGAGCTTGGATTTCCGCTGAGTTGAAGTGCGTGATGATCTGAGCCGAGGAGAGTGACGAGTTCGTCGTGGATGAATTTGACGATCTGTTGGCCGGGTTGAACGCTGGCGAGGACTTCTTGACCGAGAGATTTTTGTTTGACCTGCTCGATGAAATCTTTGGCGACTTTGAAATGGACATCGGCTTCGAGCAGCGCGGTGCGGACTTCGCGCAGTGATTCGGCGATATTGTCCTCGGAGATTTTGCCAAGGCCGCGCAGATTGCGAAAGGCGTTCTGCAGTTTGCTGGAGAGTGAATCGAACATTGCTATGAAAATAGTAGAGTGAGTGGGTGTTTGACAAGCGCGGGCGTCTTTGTCTCAATCTTGCGCCGCTTTCGGGCGGAGTGAGGTAGGATACCGAAGTGGTCAAACGGGGTTGACTGTAAATCAACTGGCTTAGCCTTCACAGGTTCGAATCCTGTTCCTACCACCACCTCTATTGCTACGGACACAACACATGTCTTTTTTTGGAAAACTATTCGGTTCTGAAGATGCATCGCACAAAGGATCGCATCCGAGCGGACAGCAGCCGGTGGAACCTCCCGCTCCGCCAGATCCGCTGATGCAAATGTTGATGGCGTTGGAAGGTGATCTGTACATGGCTCTACGTCGGCTTTCTCGAAGAGTCGAGATGGATGACCGGACGAATATCACCGGGATATATTTCCGATACGATGCGCAGATAGTGGACAGCAGTATTAAATTGCTGCATGGACTTGCGCGGCTGCAAGGGCTGGATCTTTCGAATTCGCCGATCACCAATAAAGGGGTCGGCTACCTTCAAGAATTCACGGAGCTGAACGAGCTATTTCTGAACCTCACACAAATCACCGATCAGGCACTTTCTGTTTGTGCGGGTATGCCGAAGCTGAAAAAACTTTATCTTGCGGGTGCGCAAATCACCAATCCAGGACTTTCTGTATTGGCTCCACTCACACTATTGGAAACACTCTCTCTTGCCGCCACACCAATAGCAGACATCGGCGCCACCCATCTTGGAAAATTGACCGGGCTAAAATGGCTGGACCTAAGCGACACCGCATTTGGTGATGAAGGCGTCGTATTCCTAAAACCGCTGACGCTTTTGGAAAGCCTGACTCTCAATGATACGCGACTCACGGACGCCGGAACGATTCATCTCCGGAATATGAAGTCGCTGAGAATAATAAATTTCAAACGCACTCGAGTTAGCCCGCGCGCCGCAGCATTACTCATGGAGAGTATGCCCGGCGTCAGAATCAACATCGATTAATGGGGCCTTCAGTGCAGTTTCTGAACCCTGATTATTTCTTGCATGTTGCTTTAATGCAATAAGTAATACACTAATATCGGCTGGCGTTATCCCTGATATTCTGGATGCTTGGCCAATGGTAGACGGGCGAATCTCACTTAATTTCTGTCGTGCTTCAATCCTAAAACCATTGATCAAATTATAATCATAATAAACTGGTATCTGTTTAGTTTCAAGGTCTTTAGACCTATTTACATCTGACTGCTGCCGGTCGATGTATCCAGAATATTTGACCATGATTTCGACCTGTTTTATTATCTCATCGGATAAAGACTCGTTCTTTATTGGTAATTCATTGTAAGTCAATTCAGGGCGCCTAAGCAATTGCTCCAATGTTGAGGTTCCGTAACGGGTACGATTTAGCCTTTCAATTTCGGCTTGAATTGCACCTGTTTTTTCACTAAACAATTTATAATTACAAGCTGAAATCAATCCGATATCGTTACCGATTTTAGAAATCCGCTGATCCGCGTTGTCCTGTCGAAGTAATAGCCTAAACTCAGCGCGACTAGTAAACATTCTGTATGGTTCAGCAGTGCCTTTGGTCACTAAATCATCTATGAGCACACCAATATAGGCCTGATCGCGTCGTAAAATAATCGGCGGCTTTCCCTGCGCCTTTCGGGCGGCATTGACCCCAGCCATCAACCCTTGAGCGCCTGCCTCTTCGTAGCCGCTTGTACCGTTAATTTGTCCGCCGAGAAACAGGTTTTGGCATGTTTTTGATTCCAATGACAAATCAAGTTGAGTGGGAAAAGCGAAGTCATATTCCACCGCATAGGCCGGGCGAAGGATTTCTGCATTTTCGCAGCCGTTAACAGATCGGACTAAATCATATTGAACGTCAATTGGAAGACAGGTTGAAAACCCCTGCATGTAGATTTCGTCTGTCTGAACCCCTTCTGGCTCAAGAAAAACTTGGTGCCGCTCCTTATCCGCAAACCTAACGATTTTATCTTCTATCGAAGGGCAGTAGCGCGGGCCAATGCCCTCAATCACGCCGGAATACATTGGTGATTTATGCAAATTGGCCCGAATCAGCTCCGCCGTTCTTTCAGTGGTGTGAGTTAAGTGGCAAGGCAGTTGGCCGCCAATCTTGGCAAGAATGGAGCCAGGCGGGTACGCGTTATTGGGTTCCTTGCTGTGCGCGGTGGCGTCATTGCGCATTTGTTCCACATGGAACAATTCATCCTTCCAAAAAGTAAACCATGGCACCGGTTCATCGCCTGCCTGAACGTTTAGGTTCGAGAAATCAATTGAACGCCGTAACAAACGAGGCGGTGTGCCGGTCTTTAATCGGCCTAATTCCAAGCCAACCTCACGAAGTGAATCTGATAATCCGTTGCTTGAAGGCTCGCCGGCGCGCCCCCCGGATTGCTTGTCATTGCCGATATGCATCAAGCCGCGCAAAAAAGTGCCTGTGGTGATGACCACGCATGTTGCAGCGTAGCGAACGCCCAGTGCTGTCTCGACGCCAGAAACCAATCGGTCAGCATGCGTCAATCGCATCACGGACTCTTGCTTGATATCCAAATTGGCCTGCTTTTCGCAGATCCACTTCATGCGAATTTGATATGCTTTCTTGTCGCACTGGGCGCGTGGAGCCCAAACACTCGGACCCTTACTCGTGTTGAGCATCCTGAATTGCAGACCGGTCATATCGGTGCATTTGCCCATCTCACCGCCTAGCGCATCAATTTCTCTGGCCAAATGCCCCTTCGCCAGCCCTCCAATTGCAGGATTGCACGACATCTGTCCGATCGTGTCCGCATTTGTCGTAAGCATCAGCGTGCTACAGCCCATTCGCGCTGATGCAAGGGCCGCTTCAATTCCGGCGTGGCCCGCCCCAACAACGATCACGTCGTACTTTTTCGGGTAATCAAACATTCAATTAGTGCGTGCCGAGTTCCACGTGGAACATGAAATTCAATTGGTACTGTATTTAGCGTCGAATGGCATCAGTCCTGATGTTTTGATAATGCCGCAGCCCGGATTCGCTGAAAGATGCTCCATTATCTTAAAAATCGATTCGGACTCATCCGGAGCACCGATCGCGGCCGCAAGCTCAACAGCTGTGAACGCGGCTCCACGCCTTTCAGATAAATGTTGAAACGCTTTAATCTGCAGGGACAGAACTGCCGATGCCCCCCGCTTTCCAGCCTCAACGCCAGGCTGGTGATAAGCATTTATATTGATCAGATATGCATAAAGCCCTACGGCTCTTTCATATAGCGCAATCAGCATACCGATGGAATGAGGTGACACATCTGAAACCGTGAGGGTAATCGACTCGCGTCCATTATCGCATAATGCTGTACGCGAGCCTAATAAGAAACTATTCAGGAAATCACCCGATGTTATGTTCGGTTCAACTTCCATGTCGGAATGATCTCGGTCTTTGAGCACTTCAATAAACGTCGCAAAATAATTGTGAACGCCATCTCGGAGCTGCTGCATGTATGCGTGCTGATCTGTTGATCCTTTGTTTCCATAAACTGCAATTCCTTGATGGACGATCGCCCCGGCTAAGTCACGCTCCTTACCGAGCGATTCCATTATCAACTGTTGGAGGTATTTAGAAAACAGCTCAAGCCGGTCTTTATATGGCAAAACAACCATATCTTTCTCACCTTTACCGTTACCTGAATGGAACCACATTAAAGAAAGCTGTGCCGATGGATTTTCCATCACTGAATGCCGTCGAGTTAATTCATCGCATTTATTTGCTCCAGCGAGAAACTCATCAATGTTTATGCCCTGCAAAGCGGCTGGCAATAGCCCGACCGCGCTCATGACACTAGTTCGACCTCCCACCCAATCCCACATTGGAAAACGAGAAATCCAGTTTCCGTTAACGGAAACGGCGTCCAATTCACTGCGGTCTCCAGTGATTGCAACAGCATGACGCTCGAATATCAACCCAGCTTTTTCATAAGCTGCCTTGGCTTCAAGCATGCCATTGCGCGTTTCTTTTGTGCCGCCGCTTTTGGAAATGACAATCGTAAGTGTCTGTCCCAATCGGCCGTTTGGCAATGACTCCAAATGGGCCAATGTGGCGTCCATTCCATCTGGATCAGTGTTATCAAAAAAATGAACAATCATTTCATCTTCTGAAGCATTCCCGAGAGCCTTGGAAACGAACTGGGGGCCGAGAGCTGAACCTCCAATGCCAATAACGAGTAAGTGCTTGAACGGGCCGGAGGTGCCGACAATTTTTCCAGAATGAACATCCGCAGCGAACGACTTGATTGTGGCTATGGTCGATTCAATGTCATGGCGAATGGATTGTGTAGGCGCCAGTGCTGGGTTGCGCAGCCAATAATGTCCGACCATCCGGTTTTCGTCAGGATTGGCGATGCCGCCTTTTTCAAGTTCGTCCATCGCAATAAATGCCTTCTGCAGGCGCGGCTCCATTGATGGCAGAAAATCGTCGCCGAAATTCATTCGGCTCAAATCCATGGCAAGGCCGATCTCTGGAAACTCAGTGTAGTACCTTTTGAATCGCTCCCAAAGTTGCTGCTTGTTGTATTTCATAATCTACGGGTCGCGCAGCGTAGTTCACCTAGATTGGCTGAGAAAGCCAAAACCAACAAAGCTGATCGGACCTGTTAAGGTTGGAATCCATCTCGCTGTGTCGAACAAACTATGACTCCGAATAAACCTTGATTATGGCATTGAGCAGGATTCAATGAATTCAACACACGAATCCAATTCAATATGTCTCGAGTCATTCATTTTGAAATTCACGCGGACAATCCTGAGCGCGCTGCAACATTCTATTCCAATTTGCTCGGCTGGGAATTTACAAAATGGAATGGCCCACATGAATACTGGCTCATCAAGACCGGTTCCGATAATCAGATCGGCATCAATGGAGGCATGCATCGACGATTTGGCGCAATCGATGGCCAAGCTGTGATCGCCTTTGTGTGTACTGTGGATGTCGCATCGGTGGATGAAAGTTTGATCAAATCACAAAAGTTGGGAGGAACTATTGCAGTGCCTAAAATGTCAATCCCGGGCGTCGGCTGGCTCTGCTACTGCAAAGACACCGAAGGCAACATTTTTGGGATGATGCAATCTGATCCCACCGCGCCAGTCATTCCGATGCCATGTCCGCCGCAGTGACAACTCTGGAAAACAATCAGAGGCGTCCCGTTTGGAAAACGTACGTACACGGAGTAATTCAGATTTCCCCTGCTTTCGCCGCGTGGTGGATTTCTGCCATCTACCTGCTTCCGAAATTAGAGAAAGTGTGGGCTGATTCCGGAATTCAATCCGGTGAAGAACAGCGAGTCATGTTTTTTGCCGTGTCCGTGTTGCAACACGCGCCTCAAGCGCTATTCGCCGCCGTCATCGCGATGGTCGTTCTAGAATTATTTCTGAACACGTGGTCTCGTTGTCGCGATGCAGGCATCAGTGCAGTCGTATTCTTTTTTAACACCGCGATCTTTGCCGGCATCACAGCCATGTGTATTTGCGCGTTGTTGATCATGCCATCACGATTGGCCAAGTGATTCTGGAATTGAGATATTTTTTACAAATAAAAAAGGGCACCCACTTGGGTGCCCTCTGTTGATTCGAGCAAGTGACTCAGTACGACCAAGGCCGGATGTAAACCTCGTTCATAGTGGGGTGAACACCGCCGGTTGTTTTGGCGTGTTCGGCCACAGCCTTCTTGAAGTCGGAATCCGCAGCTTGTGTTGCGCTGCCGTCGCTCAATGCCATTTGGCCAAGACCAGGATCAAGTCCCATCATGGCGCGATAGGCGCTGATGGCGTACGGAGTGGATGCCGTGGTCGTAGTCGACCGGTTCCACGTGCCCAGCGAGCCAGCACCGGCAAAGCCAACGATATCATTGCCGGATGCGTCTTTAGTGGCAAGCTGGGTTGCCGAGATCCAAGTGCCTTGATCCACGAATTGATTGCCTGCAGGAATCGTGCTCATGCCTGCATTGTATCCAGCAGTGGAATCTGTGCCCAAGGTGTTACGAGTGGTCCCGAGAATCGATAGTGCTTTCAAGTCGTCTCCACCGAGGCAGAACGCGTAGCTCTGAGAGCGCGTATGCACTTTGAAACGCGGCGCAACCGATGTGGCACACCAGCCCTTATGGGCGCCGGTACGAACATCGATGTCGTTGTTCAGCTTGGTAGCAGGATCACAAGGTGAAAGGATGGCTTTGGCCGTCCCCAAATCTGCGCGCAGGCTCGGCACGATCCACAAATACTCGATATGCCGCAGCATGCCGTTGTTGTAGTATTGTGCCGAAGCAGTGCCGCCGTATTTAGCCGCCAGTGCGGGCGACTTCAGCCCGATCTCCTCATTGGCAGTATCAGCAACAGCGTCAGCTTCGGGATTGCCCAACATCCACGGCATGCGCTGATCGTTGTCGCCAGCGAAGCTTTTGAGCGCCTTCGAGATCTGGCCAAGTTGGGCAACGCACTTGATGCGCTGAGATTTCGCCTTCGCTTTCGCCAAGGCCGGCAGAAGCATACTCGCCAAGATGCCAATGATGGCAATCACGACCAACAGCTCGATTAGGGTGAATCCCTTGCGGGTTTTCAGGTTTAATTTCATTATTTCGTTTCCTTTATTATGAGAGTATTTGTCCAATTTACATTCGCCGACTATGGTGAGGTCAATGTCGTGACCGGAGCGCCGATTGTTACACCGCCGCGCGAGTTCACGTGCTGCACCACTTGCTGAGTCAGTTCAGCATCATTCGCCTGCTTCGAGGAATCGCCGCCGCCCAACACGAATTGGCCTTGGCTGCGATTCAAGCCCGTCATCGCATTGGCATGATCTTCATCAGCACCCACGTAGCGGTTGCCGTTGAGATTCGTCAGGTCAGCCAAGTTGCGGGTAGACGACAGAATCGTCGAGGCTTTGCCCACGTCTGCGCCAAGGCACAGATTGTAGCTTAATGCACCGTTCGGAACTGCCGCGTAGCCTGCGTTCATGTAGTTCAACTGCTC
>CAMDOH010000072.1 GCA_945903605.1 Akkermansia muciniphila | reverse complement strand
GTGTTGGGAGAGGAGACATTGACGACGAAAAAGTCGGCAAGTGGCCGGAGCAGCTTGAAAGAGGCTGCGTAATCCTCGGCGGCTTTTTCAAGTGGCGTAATTTTCGATTTGCCGAGATTGACGCCGACGGGGTGCGAGGGCCAGCGACCAAGCCGTTTCCATTCGGCGAGTCGTGCGGCCATCGCTTCGGCACCGAGATTGTTGAAACCCATCCGGTTGACTAGCGCTCCATCGGCCACAGCGCGAAACATCCGCGGCGCATCGTTGCCGAGTTGTGCGTGTTGCGTAATGCCACCTAGTTCGCTGAAACCGAACCCGAGAGATTCCCACATCGGCACGGCAGCAGCTTTTTTATCCATGCCAGCGGCAAGTCCAACAGGATTTGGAAAATGCAGACCGAAGAGATCGATGGGAAGTTCTGGCGCGGAATAGAGTTGATGAATGGTGCGGGAGAGACAGCGCGATTTAGCAACGCCAGAAAGGGCGGCGAGCGTGAGATTGTGCGCGCGTTCGGACTCGACGGTAAAAAGGATTGGGCGAAGTAAATTCCGATAGATCAATCCCATCGCCGAGAGATTCGCGGTGGGCTGGGAGCGTTGTCCAGATTTGTTTTTTAGCGAATCGAGGCTGGAGAAACCTTAATTGAGACTTAGAATTATTCTAAGTATTGACAGATATTTGAGAGGCCACACAATGCGGCCGCCATGCAAAAGGTCAAGCGCGCAAAAAAATCAGCTGTGCTCGATAAGCAGCTCACGGCGGGCGGCTATCGTTTCACGTCGCAGCGGCAGCATGTCTACGACGTGTTGATGGGCAAACGTGATCATCCGACGGCTGAGGAAGTTTATTTGCGGTCGAAGCTGGGCAAGCCTGAGATCTCCATCGCGACCGTTTACAACTGCCTGGATGCACTGGTGAAATGCAATTTGGTCAAGCAGGTGAAATCGGAACGTGTGGCAGTGCGTTATTGCCCGAACATGAAAGAGCACAGCCATTTTTACTGCGAAGGTTGCGGGATGGTTCATGATGTGGATTACAAACCCACCGCGCATCAAGTCCAACTGCCGCCCGGTTTTCAAGCATCACAATACGAACTTTCGATGCGCGGACTTTGCTCAAACTGCGCCAACAAACGCTCCTAGAAATGTCCAGCACCACCGATACAATCGATCAGTTTGTCCAGCAAGAGTACAAGTGGGGCTTTGTGACGGACATTGATGCCGAGACATTGCCACCGGGACTCAATGAAGACGTCATCCATTTTATTTCGCGGAAAAAAGGCGAGCCGGATTGGCTGCTGGACTGGCGACTGAAGGCGTATCGCCATTGGCTGACGTTGACAGAGCCGGAATGGCCGAAGGTGACCTATCCCAAGATTGATTATCAGGCCATCAGTTATTTCTCAGCGCCGAAACAAAAGAAAGACGCGCCAAAAAGTCTGGCTGAGGTCGACCCGAAATTACTCGAAACATACGAGAAATTGGGCGTGCCGTTGCACGAGCGGGCGCGTTTGGCAGGAGTAGCCGTGGATGCGGTGTTCGACAGTGTCTCAGTTGGCACCAGCTACAAAGAGCAATTGGCCGAGCGCGGAATTATTTTCTGCTCCTTCAGCGAGGCAGCTCGAGAACATCCCGAGCTGGTGAGAAAATATCTTGGCAGCGTCGTGCCGCACACCGACAATTATTTTGCCGCACTCAACTCCGCTGTCTTCAGCGATGGGTCATTTGTGTACATCCCCAAAGGCGTTCGTTGCCCGATGGAGCTGTCCACTTATTTCCGGATCAACTCAGCGGGCACCGGCCAGTTTGAGCGCACACTGATCATCGCCGAAGAAGGCAGCTACGTGAGCTACCTTGAAGGCTGCACTGCGCCGATGCGCGATGAGAACCAACTGCACGCTGCCGTTGTCGAATTGGTGTCGTTGGAAGGTGCCGAGATCAAATATTCCACCGTGCAGAATTGGTATCCCGGCGACGCCGAAGGCCGTGGCGGCATTTTCAATTTCGTCACCAAGCGCGGCATCTGCAAAGGACATCGCTCGAAGATTTCGTGGACCCAAGTTGAAACCGGATCGGCGATCACTTGGAAATATCCCAGCGTGATTCTACAAGGCGATGATTCGGTGGGTGAGTTTTATTCCGTCGCCCTCACCAACCTATGCCAGCAAGCCGACACCGGCACCAAGATGATCCACATCGGCCGCAACACACGATCGACGATCATCTCCAAAGGAATATCTGCCGGGCGCGGACAGAATAGTTATCGCGGCTTGGTGAAAATCATGAAATCGGCCGACGACGCCCGCAACTTCACCCAATGCGACTCGCTGCTCATCGGCGACAAATGTGGTGCGCACACTTTTCCGTACATCGAGGTCAAGAATCCATCCGCGCAATTGGAGCACGAAGCATCCACATCGAAGATCGGCGAGGATCAGATTTTTTATTGCAACGCCCGGGGCATCTCCACGCAGGACGCCGTGAACATGATCGTCAACGGATTTTGCAAAGAAGTCTTCCGCGAGTTGCCGATGGAATTCGCGGTCGAGGCGCAAAAACTTCTGGGCGTGAGCCTCGAAGGAAGTGTCGGCTAAACAATTTTACACTACAAATGAGTCTGCTCGAAATCACAGATTTACATGCGCGCGTTGAGGACAAAGTCATCCTCCGCGGCATCCATCTCACTATTCAACCCGGCGAAGTCCACGCCATCATGGGGCCCAATGGCTCTGGCAAAAGCACACTCGGCCATATTCTGGCCGGACGCGACGGCTATGAAATCACCCGTGGCACTGTGCGTTTCAATGGTGTGGATCTACTCGAGTTGGCTCCGGAGGAGCGCGTCCGTTCAGGTCTGTTCCTCGCGTTCCAATACCCCGTCGAAATTCCCGGTGTGAACACGGCTTATTTTTTGCGCGCGGCAGTGAATGAAATCCGCAAGCACCGCGGCCAGCCCGAATTGGACGCCGTGCAGTTTCTTACGTTCACACGCGAGAAAATGAAGATGCTCGGCCTGCCCGAAGATTTTCTCAAACGCTCCGTCAACGAAGGCTTTTCCGGCGGCGAAAAGAAACGCGCCGAGATTGTCCAGATGGCCGTCATTGAACCGACGCTCGCCGTACTCGACGAAACCGATTCCGGCCTCGACATCGATGCCTTGCGAATCGTTGCCAACGGCGTCAACAAACTCAAGCGACCCGACAACGCGCAGCTACTCATCACCCATTATCAGCGCTTGCTCAACTACATCGTCCCCGACGTCGTCCACGTCTTGCACGACGGCCGCATCATCAAATCCGGCGGCAAAGAACTCGCGCTCGAGCTGGAGGCCAAGGGCTACGACTGGCTCATCAAGCCGCAACTGCAGACCGCCTGACCATGCCTGCCGTGAAGGAAATTCAGAATCCCGTCGTACGACTCACTGAGCTTGTCGCGACGACAACTCATGTTCCCGTCTGGCTTGCCGCTCTGCGCCGGAACGCCCTCGCTCGATTTTCGCAAACAGGATTTCCAACCACTGACGACGAGGACTGGCGGTTTACGCCTGTCACTGCGTTGAAAGCGTTGCCGTTCGTTATCGCCACACCGGACTTTGACCGCGCTGATGCAGCCATCCAACACTCGCCGTTCGCCTCGATTGAAGGTCCGAGGCTTGTGTTTGTAGATGGCCAATTCAGTCGTGAACTTTCTCAAGTCACAAACTTGCCGGACGGAGTCCGCGTCCAACCCATTTCCGAAGCGCTGCGTCAGGACAATTCTGCATTGCAGTCGCACATCGAGCGATTGCCCGACAGAAACGCCAGTCCATTTCTCCCGCTCAACACCGCACTTTTTTCTGACGGTGCCCACATCGAAATCCCTGCTGGATGCGAACTGCCAGCACCCGTTCGAGTTTTGTTTCTGACCACCAGTCCGCACGCTGGCGCATTTGCGGCACTCCGCAATGTCATCGTTGCTGGAGCGAACAGCCGAGTCACGATCATCGAACAATATGTCGATGCTTCTGGCGCTGCTTATTGGAACAACGTGCAGACGACGCTCGTTGCGGGCGAAGGCGCCATCGTCGAGCACATCCGATTTCAAGAAGAAGGCCGGCACGCCTTTCACACAGGCTCGCTGCACCTTGTTCTCGCCCGCGATTGCCGCGTGAAGCATCACTCCTTCGCATTGGGCGCGCGGCTTTCACGACAGGACATCCGTGCGCGGCTGGATGGCGAGGGGCTGGACTGCGTGCTGAACGGACTTTATCTCACCGATGGCGATCGACTCGCGGATCATCACATGATCGTCGAACATCTCCGCCCGCATTGTACCAGCCACGAATATTTCAACGGACTGCTCGATGATCGTTCTCGCGGTGTGTTTCATGGTCGCATTCATGTTCATCCCGGCGCAGACAAGACCGACGCCAAACAAACCAACAAGAACATCCTTCTTTCCAAGGATGCGACTGTGGACACCAAACCGCAGTTGGAGATCTACGCCGACGACGTCCGATGCACCCACGGCGCCACGATTGGACAAATCGATGCCGCGTCCGTTTTTTATTTGCGTGCCCGTGGCTTGGGTGAGGAAGATGCCCGCAGGATGTTGCTCCACGCATTCGCCGGCGAGATCGTCGAACGCATCGACTACGCGCCCGTCCGCGAGGAGATTGATTCTCTTATTTGGGAGCGGCTTGAACGCAACCCGCACATCGCCGCGACGGCATGAGGCCGCGCCGATCGTGTTTGAACGATGACTGTGCAAATGGACATGACACTCGATCAGCTCGCGGAAAACTTCGAGTTGCTGGGCGATTGGGACGCGCGATTTGACTACCTCATCGATCTCGGTCGCGGATTACGCCCCTTGGCCGAGGCAGAACATTGCGAGGCCAACCGCGTTCACGGTTGTCAGGCGCAAGTGTGGCTCATCATGCGACGCCGCGCAGATTCAGAAATCATCGACATCACTGCCGACAGCGACGCGTTCATCGTCAAAGGTCTCATCGCCGTGCTGCTCATGATGTATTCTGGCCGAAGCGCCGCAGAAATTCTTGCCATCGACGGCGTCGCTGCCATGTCGCGACTCGGACTCGATCAACATCTCAGTCCCACGCGAAAGAATGGTCTCTTCTCAATGCTCAAACGAATCCGGCAACTCGCCACAGAGATTGCCGCACCACATGAACTGACACCATGAACGCAAGCGAATCGGTCATTCTCACACGCGAAGTCAACGCCTCCGTCGTACCCTCCGGTCATCAAGTCCAGCTATTGCAGGGGGAGACAGCCAACATCACGCAGTCGCTCGGCGGCTCCTACACCGTCGTTGTGAACGGCAATCTCTTTCGCATCGAAGGGAAAGATGCCGATGCCCTCGGCAAAACCACTGAGGCCAACACCACCACAGCCAAAGCCAGCACGATTGAGGAAGTCGAAAGACAATCTTGGGAACAGATGAAGACCTGTTACGATCCGGAGATTCCCGTCAATGTCGTGGACCTCGGCCTTGTGTACGATTGTCACGTCACCGAACCTCGCGTCGGCAGCTTCAAGGTCGAAGCCAAAATGACACTCACCGCGCCCGGATGCGGCATGGGGCCGATGATCACGCAGGACGTCCAAAACAAATTGCTCTGTATTGAGGGTGTGGACGAAGCCAACGTCGAACTTGTTTGGGAACCGGCTTGGGGCCGCGAAATGATGACCGAGGCCGCGCGCCTCCAATTGGGTTTGATGTAAAATGGCTGCGCCCATCGACGAATCTGTCCGCGCCGATTTCCCCATTCTGTCACTCCGGATTCACGGTCATCCGCTCATCTATCTCGACAACGCGGCCACCAGCCAGAAACCCGTGACCGTCCTCAATGCGTTACGGCGTTTCTATGAGCAGGACAACGCCAACGTCCATCGCGGTGTACATGAACTGAGTAATCGCGCGACCGATGCGTACGAATCCGCTCGTGCACGCGCCGCACAATTCCTCAACGCGCCCTCGAAGGATTGTATTATTTTCACACGCGGCACCACCGAGGGAATCAACCTCATCGCCCATTCGGTCGGCAACACGCTCAAAGTCGGTGATGTCATTCTGCTCACCGAAATGGAGCACCACAGCAACATTGTGCCCTGGCAAATGATCTCCCAGCGCACCGGCGCAAAACTCGCCTACGTACCCGTCACCGGCGATGAAGGACTGCTGGATCTCGACGCGCTTGACCGCCTGCTGCCAACTGCCAAAATCATTTCCTTCACTCATGTCTCTAATGCGCTCGGCACGATCAACCCTGCTGCGGAGATCTGCGCCCGAGCGCGGCGACTCGGCGTCACCACAGTGCTCGATGCCGCGCAAAGTGCCGGCCACATGACTGTGGATGTGCAGTCCATCGGTTGCGATTTTCTCGCATTCTCCGGTCACAAGATTTGTGGGCCGACCGGCATCGGCGTTCTCTTTGCGAGGAGCGAATTGCAGGAACGCATGCAACCGTGGCAAGGCGGCGGCGAGATGATTTCAAAAGTGGATCTCTTTCACACGGACTACAATGTTCCTCCGCATAAATTTGAGGCGGGCACTCCCGATATCTCCGGCGCAGTCGGCCTGCATGCGGCCATGGATTATCTGGATGCGCTGGGCCGCGACCGCATTTTTCAGCACGATGTTGAATTGGCGCACTACGCCCGCTCTCAACTCGCCCAGTTTGCCGGCATCCGACTCCTCGGCCCCGAACGCGAACATTCCGGCTTGGTGAGTTTTGTATTGAAGGATGTGCATGCGCTGGATCTTGCCACGATGGCCGACCGTCAAGGCATCGCCATTCGCGCCGGTCACCATTGCACCCAACCGCTTCATGCGCGATTGGGCCTGCCCTCAAGCGCGCGAGCCAGTTTCTATTTCTACAACACGCGGACCGAAGTGGATCGTTTCATCGCTGTGCTTCGCGACATCCAAAAGTATTTCAACGGATGAGAATCTGAAATGATCCCAACCCCATACATCGGTGGAGCCTCAACGATGGCCGAAGTTTTGGCGGCCTTTCCCGGCGCGCAGCGCGCACTCTTCCGCAAATACCATGTCGGCGGTTGCTCGAGCTGCGGATTTCAGCAGGAGGAAACGCTCGCCCAAGTGTGTGTGCGCAACAACAATCTGGACGTCACTGAAGTGCTCGCGCACATCCAATCCAGTCACGAGCTGGATGCCCGAATGCTGCTCAAGCCGAAGGAGCTCGCCGGATTGCGCGCACACAATCCTGCGTTACGCATGCTCGATATCCGCTCTCGCGAAGAATACGAAGCCGCGCGCATCGAAGGTTCGCTGCTCATCTCACAGGAATTGATGCAGGAAGTGATGGGGCGTTGGCCGAAAGAGGAACTCGTCGTCATCATCGATCATGCGGGCGGGCAAGCCGCTGATGCGGCTGCGTATTTTCTGGGCCACGGCCTCACCAACGTCCGCGTCCTGCAAGGCGGCATCGATGCGTGGTCGCTGGAAGTGGACACAACCATTCCCCGCTATCGACTGGCCTGAACCCAAGTCACAATGAATCCTGATTTACAGAATAGAATCGCCGAGGCGCTGCGCGACCCGAAAAATCTCGGCGAACTGGCCGATGCTGACGCCATCGGAACTGTCGGCAACTCCGATTGCGGCGAGATGTTGCGGGTGTGGGTGAAATTCAAGGAAGAGCATGGCCGAAAAGTGATCGACCGCGCAACGTTCCAGTCCTTCGGCTGCGAGACGGCCATTGCGGTGGCCAGCCTCGCCACGGAATTGATCCGCGGTAAAACAAGCGAGGAAGCGCTCGCGTTGAAGACTGAAGAATTGGCCGGCGAACTCGGCCCGCTGCCGCCGATGAAGATTCACTGCGCGCAACTCGTGGAAGGCGCGCTCCGCGCCGCGCTCGATCCGGCGAATGCGAAGACTACCGCTTTGCCTGTTTCGACACCGACTTCAACCAGTTCAAATCTTGTGGACAGCCTCAATCCGAATACCAAACCGGCTGGTCGAAAAATCGTTTTCCTCGACGACAAACAAATGCCGCTGGGATCACCGGCTGATGGAAACGACATCAGCGCTTGAGGGGGTTCCCATCGATCGGCGGCGTTCTTGCATCAGGGAAAACCCCAGCGCGATATTGGTGCAAAGCGTGGTGGCGACCACGATGAACATGAGTGCCAACATCAATTGTGCAGGAGTGTAGTTGAAGTATTGGAGCGATAGAATACCGCCAACGAACACCACCAAATGCGTGATGCCAATGAACAATGCCGTCTTGGAATTAGACAGGTGCGCCGACGCGATCGTGAGCACCAAAAGTGCCGCCGTCGACAACAGCAACAATGCGACCACCGCCCAGCCGAAGAATTTCTCCTCGCGATTGAGTCCCAACTCGCTCATCCGAATCGGCGCGATGCAGATGACCAACAGTAAAATGAAAGCCCACACCGTCGGGAGAACCCACAACGCCACGCTCGGCTTATCCAGCCCGGACAAATACTTTTTGGTCCAGACCGATTTTGCACCGTCATCGCTCATGACCCCTGCTTAAGTGCCGGCGATTTTCCGGAAGGCGTCGCCTTCGTTGATGGTCGGATTTTCAGGCCGTCCTTTATAGTTGTAGGTCAGCTCCAGATTCTTCAGTCCCATCAACCACAGTATTGTCGCATGGATATCGTGCACATGAAGCCGGTCTTCGACGGCGTGCAGACCAAACTCATCTGTCGCGCCGATGACTTGTCCGCCTTTCACTCCGCCGCCGGCCATCCACATGGTGAACCCAGTCGGGTTGTGATCGCGGCCATCGCCCTTTTCGCTCATCGGTGTGCGGCCAAATTCGCCGCCCCAGACGACGAGTGTCTCATCGAGTAGGCCGCGTGATTTCAAATCCTTCAACAGGCCGCCGATGGGCTTGTCTGTTTCGCGGAAACGGTCGCCGTGGTTTTTCTCGATGCCGCTGTGCGCGTCCCATTTACTGCCCGCGCCGCTGTAGAGCTGCACGAATCGAACGCCACGCTCGACGAGCCGCCGCGAGAGAAGGCACATGCGTCCGAAGGTTGCGCAGTCTTTGTCGTCCATCCCATAAAGGTTTTTTGTCGCTTCGGTTTCGTGGGAAAGATCGACGGCCTCGGGCGACTCGGCTTGCATGCGAAAGGCCAATTCATAGGCGGCGATGCGCGCATCGAGTTCGGTCTGTGAAGCGCGCGAGGCGGCGTGCTCCCGATTGAGCGAGCTGAGAAAATCCAGTTTGCCCAGTTGCCGCGACTCGACGACGCCTTCGGGCGTGTTGAGATTCGCGATCGGTTCGGCGCCCGGCAGAATGCGCGTCCCTTGATACACGGCGGGCATGAAACCCGCTCCCCAATTGCGAGGGCCGTTCACCACTGTGCCGTTGTTGTCTTGCATCACGACAAACGCGGGCAGATTTTGGTTCACCGTGCCGAGTCCGTAACTCACCCACGCGCCGAGTGAAGGCCGGCCGGCGAGGATCGAGCCGGTGTTCATCTGGCAAACACCGTTCGAATGTACAATGCCATTGGCCCAGCAGGAACGGATCACAGCGAGTTCGTCCGCGCTTTCGGCGACGTGTTTGCACCAATCAGAAATCCACAGGCCACCCTGCCCGTGCTGTTTCCATTGGCGTTTATCCGGAAATATGGGCGAGTCGTATTCACCCATCGCGGTGATGAGTCCCTTGGTGAAAGTGGGTGGCAGCGGTTTGCCGGCATGTTTTCTGAGTGCAGATTTTGGATCAAACGTGTCGAGGTGACTCGGTCCGCCCTCCATGAACAGGAAGATGACACTCTTGGCTCGCGGCGCAAAATGGGATTGCTTCGGTGAGAGTGGATTGACGAGGTCGCGTAGGGATGTCCCGGCTGATGCCACATCGCGCCCGAGCAAATACGAAAGAGCCAGCCCACCGAATCCCGTACCCGTCTTTGTCAGAAAGTCGCGGCGCGAGGCCGCCCACTCCACTTGATCGCAGCCGAATTTCGTCATGGCATCAATCGATGTAAATAAACTCGTTTGAGTTGAGCAACGCGTGGCAGAAATCGGCCAGCGCAGCGGCGCGCGCGGTGGCCGCTGCTCTCGCGGCGCTCAACGGCGGATGAATGTTGTTCTTGTTCGCGCTCACATCTCTGAAGGCGCTGGGTTTGGATTCGAACTGCCAGAAGCCCGCTGTCTTTTCCGTCGCCATGTCGTGCGTGAGCAGCAATTCGTCCTGCTTTAATGCGCCGGATGAAAGTCGAACGTCATCAATCATGCCGTCAAATCCGCCGCTCTTCGCCGCGCGACCGCCGAGATTTAGCGAGAGCGTGTTCAAGAATCCACCGGTGATTTTGTGTGGCACCTTCGCGATGGAGATCGGCTCGTCGTCGTTCGCGAGGTCTTTCGCGTAAAACGTGATTTCACCCGGCTCCTTCTCCGTCGCCAGTTTCACAGAGGCAGCCACAAAATAAGGGCGGCCGAGCTGAAGCGATTGATCGGAGAAAACGGCTTCCTCTCCAAATGAGCCGTCCTGCTTCGTCCCGAGAAGTTGCATCACAAGCGTCTGCGGTTTGCGACGCGAACCTTGACCGGTGACAGCAAAACCCCAACCGGGCTTCTTGTTATCACCCGCCCATTTCGCTGCGATGGTGCGAACCATTCCGCCTTTGTCCACCGAGCGAACAAGAATCGTCGCCTCGATTGTGAAGTCGCCTTTCGGCAGCGTCGGACTGTCGGGCACGTTGAGCACATCGGCGCCCATCTCGGGCGAAATCACGGCGGCGACGCCATCGCGATACGGCATTTTCTCAGCTGCAAACGGCTTGGCAGAACTCGCTCCATCCGTGGAACCGAGCCGTTTGATCTGGTCGGCAAGGAATTTGAGAGCGGCGGTTTTTTCTACAGGCTTCGGCTCGCGTCCGAATGAGAGACGATACGCGGCCGCCACCATTTCTTCGTCGCTGCTCGGGGATTCCAGCTCGAGGCGCATGGCAAATGATCGCGCGTGACGCAACATCATCTGACTGTTGAAGAGGAGCAGTGCCTGCGTCGGTGTGGTGGTCCGGTTGCGCTGCGCGACGCTGTTGAAGGATTCAGCAAGATCGAACACGTCGAGAATCGGGTCGCGTGCGTTACGGAGAATCTTGGTGTAAATCGTGCGGCGCGGCGTGAGGAAGTCTGTGCTCGGTCCGCCAGTGTCGTGCTTCAATTCTGCTGTGACGGACAGGATCGCGTCGCGGATCTGCTCAGCTTCAAGGCGTCGAATATTCCCGCGCCAGAAAAGGTGATTCTCCGGATCCAATTTTTGCGCCGCTGTTCCATTGGCCACTTTGGAATCCTGCCGATACGTTGCGCTTGTCACGATGAGCCGGTGAATCTGCTTCAAACTCCAGTCCTTCTCGATGAGTTGCGACGCAAGCCAGTCGAGCAATTCTGGGTGAGTGGGTGTCTCGCCGAGTTTGCCGAAGTCGCTCGCATTGGCTGCCAGGCCGCGACCGAAATGCCATTGCCAAAGTCGGTTCACCATCACGCGCGCGGTGAGCGGATTCGAAGGCTCGGTGAGCCACTGCGCCAGCGCAGTCCGGCGGCCGGTCGAGTGGGCCAGTGGCTTCACGGTGGCAGGTTTCTCGTCGAGCACACTTGGGAAACCGGCGGCGATTTCGCCCAGTGATTCTTTTTTGGGAATGAACAATGGAGTCGCCTGCGGTCCCACGTCGGTCGCGGCGACAAGCGCTGGCAACGGCTCAGGCTTGAGATGCTCGAACTCGATGAGGCTTTTCCGCAGCGCAAGCACGCGATCTTTGGCTTCGCCTTTGAGCTTCGCATCAAGTCGGTCGACATCGTAGATGACCTGTCGATACGCCAGCTCGGCGATTTGGTGCTCGTAAGGCGTCCGCGCAGCAGGCGGTTTGTCGATCATGATGCGAACATCCTCGATGAATTTCTCAATGGCGCTTTTTTCTGTGTTGCGCTTCACGGAGGCGGTGAGGTTCGCGATCTCAGCGCGAATGCTGGCGGTGGATGCCTCCCACTTTTGTTTCTTGGCATCGTGCTCAACGCGTTGTTCCGGCGTGGCGAGCGTGAGATCGTCGCGAGGCAGCAACGGCGTGAAGAAGGCTTGGAAGCGAAAATAATCCTTCTGAAGAATCGGGTCGAATTTGTGATCATGGCATCGTGCGCATTGCAGTCCCATGCCCAGAAAAGCGTCTGCCGTCGTATCGGTGATGTCCTCGAGAAT
>CAMDOH010000071.1 GCA_945903605.1 Akkermansia muciniphila | reverse complement strand
CTCGATGAGATCAAAATCAGCCCGCTCATCGCCGACATCGCCGCCACGCCCGCGCAGTTGAAGACGCTGCATGCGTGCATCAAGAAAGTGACGGAGGATTTGCAGAGCCTGGGTTTCAACACCGCGATCTCCGCCATGATGATGTTCGTGAACGAGGCCATGAAATGGGAGAAGCGGCCGCAATCGGTGCTGCGGACATTTCTGCAACTGCTCGCGCCTTTCGCGCCGCATATCGCGGAGGAGCTTTGGGCGCGACTGCACGCGCACGCCGGCCAGTCCGCACCGAGCCTCACCTACGAGCCGTGGCCTGCATTTGATCCCGCGCTTTTGGTGGAAGACACGCTGGAGATCCCCGTGCAAGTGAACGGCAAATTGCGCGATGTGATTCGTGTGTCAAGAGTGGCGGACAACGTGGAGATCGAAGCCGCAGCCCAATCTTCCGAAAAGGTGCAGGCGTTCCTGGCTGGCAAGAGCGTTAAAAAGACGATTGTGGTGCCGGGGAAAATGGTCAATTTTATTGCGGTCTGATTGGTGACGCGAAAATACAGCTAATGTACGGCGGAGAATTGCCGAATAGTTTCATGACGGTTGCGCTCCGATGGGTTTGGTTTTAGTTTGTTGGGTGAAGCAGTTGTCCCAACATGAGCGGGTGATGATCTTGGTGGTGTTGATATTGTTGTTGGTTGGCTGGGCAACAAAATCATGGCGGATGCAGAATTCCGCCATTGGAGAACAGCCAGTGAAGTTAAATGAAAGCCCCTAATTTTGAGGCAGTGGTTGCTGCCATAACCAAGTCTGACAAGCGGTTTGATCCGCAAGCGTATTTCTTTGTTCGCGACGGTCTGGATTTTACGCAGGAACGGATTCGAAAAACGGAGAAAGTGGAGATGCGCCACATCTGCGGGCAGGAACTCTTGTTGGGGTTGCGCGATTATGCGTTGTCGCAGTTCGGTCCGATGACACATTTTGTTTTAAGCCAGTGGGGCGTGAGCGGGTGCGAGGATTTTGGCGAGATTGTTTTTGTGATGGTCGATCATCAACTGCTTTCAAAGACGGAGCAGGATTGTCGCGAGGATTTCAAAGGGGGGTATAATTTCGACGAGGCGTTCCGTCATCCGTTCGAGGGGATTCCTCCTCTCAAACCTCAATCAGGTTCCTGATAGGAGCCATGGTCGCACCGACTGAAATGAATAACGGCAGTGCGCCTCTGCCAGCGCAGCCGCCGGATGTCAAACTCACGACGCTTCCCAATGGGCTGACCATCATCGTGCGGGAGGATCACTCCTCGCTGGTCGTTTCTGCGCAAGCGTGGTGTCGCACCGGCAGTATTCATGAGGGCGAATGGCTCGGTGCCGGTTTGTCGCACATCATCGAACACATGCTTTTCAAAGGCACGGCGAACCGGCCGGGTTATCGCATCGATCAGGAAGTGCAGGAGGCCGGCGGCCACATGAATGCCTACACGTCGTTCGATCGGACAGTTTTTCACATCGACGTGCCAAGCACGGGCGCGCGTGTGGCCATTGATATTTTGTGCGACATCGTCCAGCACGCCAATTTTCCCGAGGCGGAGATGGTCAAGGAACTGGAAGTCATCCGGCGCGAGATAGACATGGGTGTGGACGATCCCAGCCGCCGATCCAGCCGCCGGCTTTTTGAAACGGCATACACGCTCAGTCCTTATCGGCACACCATCATTGGGTACCCGGATATTTTCAGCGAACTTAAGCGTGAAGACATCGTCGGCTATTACCGTCGCCGATACGTGCCGGGAAATCTCTTCATCGTGGTCGTCGGTGATGTCCGCGAGCAGGACATCGTTGCGCAAATCCGCGATGCCTTTGCGGCGAACAAAGCCAAGCCGATTCCGACAGATTTTCTGCCGCTTGAACCGCGCCAAACCGCCCCGCGCGAAGTGATTGAAGAAGCGCCCGTCGAGCTGTCTCAACTTCATGTGGCGTGGCACATCCCCGATGTGCGTCATCCCGATCAGCCTGCGCTGGATGTTCTGGCAACGTTGCTCGGGAGTGGCCGCAGTTCGCGCCTCTATCAAAGCGTCCGCGAAAAACAGGGGCTGGTCGTTTCTGCCGATGCGTGGACGTACACTCCGCAGGGCACGGGACTTTTCGGACTCAGTGCCACGATCGAGCCGGACAAACTGGAGACCGCGCAGGCCGCCATTCTTGCAGAAATTGAATCGTTGCGACACGAACCGCCCACGGTGGATGAATTGCGAAAGGTCGTGAAACAATTCGTGGCCGGCACACTGGGATCGCGCAAGACGATGGACGGTCAAGCGGCGATGTTGGGCAGCTCATGGATTTCTGCGCAGGATCTCAATTTTGCAGATCGCTACGTAGCTGCTGTCCGGCTTGTCACACCTGCCGATGTGTTGCGCGTGGCGCAAACTTATTTAACGTCGAACAATCGCACGCTGTATGCGCTGATGCCCGAGGGGCGCGCGCCCAAATACAGCCACGTGGTTGTCGCCACGACCGATCATCCGGCCCACATCATCACGCTCAATAACGGGCTGCGGATTCTACTCAAGGAAGATCACCGCCTGCCGTTCGTGCAATTCCGCGCGCTGTTTCGAGGCGGTGTGCTGGCGGAGACGGTTCGAAACAACGGTGCTGCGAAGTTGATGTCGAACCTGCTGGTGAAAGGAACGCATCGACGCACCGGCCACCAGATTGCCAACGAAATTGAATCCGTCGGCGGCAGCATTGACAGTTACAGCGCCTACAACACGTTTGGTGTCACAGCTGAGGTAATGCGCGAAGATTTCAGCATGGCGCTGGATCTCGTCACCGATGTGATGCTGAACTCTGTGTTTCCACAGCAGGCACTCGAGCGCCAGCGCGACGTTCAGGTCTCCGCGCTGCGAGATCAGCGTGATCATCTGTTGCATTCGGCGTCGATCGCGATGCGACGGGCGATGTTCGGCGAGCGTGGATACGGGTTGAATCCGCTCGGCCGCGAGGAGGTCGTCACGCATTTGCAATCCGCAGATCTCGCCGTTCTCTATTCACAGCTCGTCGTGCCGAACAACTGTGTGTTTGCGGTGTTCGGCAACATCAATTCGGCGGAGACGCGATTGGCCATCGAGCAGGCGTTGGGTTCGTGGGAATCGGGAGTGGGACTGCCCGAACATCCCCACGCAGTGCCTTCGCATGGACATATTCGCACGGAGGAAACGCGCGACAAGGAACAGGCCGTCGTTGTGATGGGATTTCCCGGTTGCACCGTTTCCAGCCGTGACCGGTTTTTGCTCGAACTAATCGCCGAGGCCTGCAGCGATTTGGGTTCGCGATTATTTTTACGCATTCGGGAAGAGCTCGGGTTGGCCTACTACGTCGGCGCGCAACACATCCCGGGACTTTCGCCTGGAACAATTTCATTCTATGCGGGCACAGCCGCCAAACATTGCGAGCAGGTGGAGCGCGAGCTGGCCGCAGAAATTGAAAAGCTTCGAGCCAATGGGTTGACCGCCGAGGAGCTTGTGCGCGCCAAGGCGAAGATGATTGGTCAGCGAAAGATTGGGCGGCAGGATTTGGGTGCGCTAGCCAACATCACGGCGTTGGACGAGCTGTACGGTTTGGGTTTTGAAAATTCACAGCGCGAGGATGCGTTGTTTGAGGCGGTCACACTCGACCAGATTCTTCAGGCCGCCCGCCAATATCTGCGACCGGAATGTATGGTGACCTCGGTCGTCAAGCCTGCGGTGAAATGAAACGGTCGAGCGAGGAAAACGATTTGCCTTCGAGCCGGACTCCAGTCATTAATCGGCCATGTCCAAAACGCAGTCTGCCGACAAACTCATTGCCTGCGCCGTTGCGTTGGCATTCACCCTCTCCGCCTGCACAACCGCCAAAACTGCTTCCGCAGTAAAGAACATGGAACTTCCCACGGTCGTCAAAACCTCATTCGGCAAAACGAAGTCGGGCATCAACGCCGAGCTGTACACGATCACCAATTCCAAAGGCGTGGTGGCGAAGCTCACGACTTACGGCGCAACGCTCGTGGCCATGACGGTTCCCGATAAAGCCGGCCAGAAAGCCGATGTCACGCTTGGGTTCGACGATGTGAGTGGTTATGAAGGCGATGGCAACCAGTATTTCGGCTGCACCACAGGCCGGGTTTGCAATCGCATCGCCAAAGGTCAATTCACACTCGAGGGCAAAACCTATTCACTGCTCATCAACAATGAGCCGAACCATCTTCATGGCGGCGGAGATTTGGCCTTGAACAAGGCGGTTTGGAAGGCCGAGCCTTTTGCGACGAGCGACGGCGCGGGTGTTGTTTTTACACACACCAGTGCCGATGGCGAAGAAGGTTATCCCGGAAAACTTGCCTGCAAAATCACGTACACGCTCAACAACGCGAATGAGCTGCGGCTGGATTACGAGGCGACCACCGATAAGCTCACTCCGGTGAATCTCACCAACCACGCCTATTGGAATCTCGCCGGCGCTGGCAACGGAACCACGCTCGGCCACGAACTGACTTTGCACGCCACTCACTACACTCCGGCTGATGATTCTCTCATTCCCACTGGCAAGATTGATCCGGTCAACGGCACGCCGCTCGATTTCACGAAAGCCGAAGTGATTGGCAAACGCATTCCTGCCGACAGCTCGCCTTGGAAAGGCTACGACCACAATTTTGTTGTCGACGGCAAATCCGGCCAGCTTCGTCCTGCAGCGCGGTTGCGCGATCCGAAGAGCGGTCGTGTGATGGAAATTCTCACCACCGAACCCGGCATTCAGTTTTACACCGGCAATTTCCTCAAAGGACAAACCGGCAAAGGTGGCGTCACCTATCCGCACCGTGGCGCGGTTTGTTTGGAGACACAGCATTATCCCGATTCAGTGAACAAGCCGAGTTTTCCATCCACACTTCTCAAGCCCGGGCAGATCTACAAGTCCACCACCATTCACCGGTTCCGCGCCGAATAATTTTAACAGCTTGTCGAGAGGCAACGACTGCGGCTTAATCCTGTCGCCAGGGCCCATGGAATGTGGACTTGTGAACCCCGCCAGAGCCGGAAGGCAGCAACGGTAGCTTGCTCCGCAAATGCCGTGGTCACCCTGGTTTTCTTTTTTCAATCCCAGCTCGTGATGTCCGTTTAGTTTTTTTCCTTCATCATTCCCGCCGCTTGCCTCACTCTGCGCCCGTGTCCTATCAGGTCATAGCGCGCAAATACCGTCCGCAACGGTTCAGCGATGTTGTCGGTCAGGAACACGTCACCCAAACCCTGGCCAACGCCATTGTCTGCGGCCGCATCGCGCATGCGTATCTTTTTTGCGGTCCGCGTGGCACGGGCAAGACCACCATCGCGCGCATCTTTGCCAAATGCCTCAACTGCACCGGCGGCCCAAAGGCTGAATTTCCGGAAGACGATTTGCGCTGCATTGAAATCACCGATGGCCGTTCGTTGGACGTCATTGAAATCGACGGCGCGAGCAATCGCGGCATCGATGAGATCCGCGAGTTGCGCGACTCCGTCCGATACGCGCCTGCCTCATCGAAGTTCAAAATCTACATCATTGACGAAGTTCACATGCTCACCAAGGAGGCGTTCAATGCCCTTCTCAAGACCCTCGAAGAGCCGCCCGCGCATGTGAAATTCATGTTCGCCACCACCGAACCGGAAAAGGTGCTGCCCACAATTCTCTCCCGTTGCCAGCGCTTCGATCTGCGCAGGATTTCCAATACGTTGATCGTCCGACACCTCGCCGTCATCGCCCAAAAAGAGAACGTCACCATCGATGCCGATGCCTTGCTGGCCATTGCACGCGGAGCCGATGGCGGCATGCGCGATGCCGAGTCCATCCTCGATCAGCTCATCAGCTTTTGCGGAAACAAAATTGAGGAAGCCGATGTGTTGGCCATGTTTGGTCTCGCCTCGCGCGTGCAGATTATGGGCCTCGTTCGCGCGTTGTTGGAGCGCAATTCGGCGGGTGCCCTGCATGAACTCGGTCAACTCATCAACGGCGGAAAAGAACTCAGTCGTGTGCTGTCTGAGATTCTGAATCTACTTCGAAATCTTCTCGTTCTGAATGTCGCTCGTGGCGATTGGAGCCTTGTCGAGGTGACGGAAGCCGAGAAAGAATCGCTTGCTCCGCTGACATCACTGGCCGATGCCGGTGCGATTGGCAGGATGCTCGAAGTGCTCGCCGATTGTGAGATGCGGTTGCGCGATGCCACCAGTCGGCGAATCTTTCTCGAAGTTGCATTCATCAAATCCATTCAAGCCGCCGACGCTGTCCCGCTCGACGTCGTTCTGCAAAAACTCCAGCAACTGCGTGCGGATGATCCCGATGCTGGAGTGGCTTCACCACGTCCAATCGCGCAGGCGACTCCAAAACCCACCCAACTAACGGTCGCACCCATCGCCAATCCACCGCCCGCGATTGCAAAAACTGTTTCCAGCGCATCGCCCCTTGAATCCGTCTGGCGCGCGCTGCTCGATGCCGTCGGCCGCGTCAGCCCGTTCACTCGTAGTTACCTGCTCGAAGGCCACCCTGTGTCCAGTGGCAATGGGGTGTTCACCATCGGCTACGACCCTGAATTTTCTGATCACCTCTCGTTGGTGGACAATTTGAAGAATCAAACCGTCATCCAAACCAAGCTCGCGGAATTGGGAATGCCGGGAATGTTGGTCAAATTTGTTCAATCCGAACGGCCGGTGGATTGGGCTGCGCCGCGTTCTGCCGAATTGCCACCCGCAACGCCGGGATCGACCCCTGTGAAAAAACCAGTGAAGGAATCACTCACAGAAAAAGATTTCAAGAACGACCCGCTCATCAAAAAGGCGCTCGAGATATTCGAGGGCCGCATCGTCGACATCCGTTCCTGACCCCATTATGGCAAGCATTGGCAAACTCATGAAACAAGCCGCGCGCATGCAGCGGCAGATGGAAGAAATCCAGATTCAACTCGCGCAACGCACCGTCGAAGCCACAAGCGGCGGGGGCGCGGTGAAAGTCACAGCCCGATGCGACGGCACGATTGCTTCGATCAAGATTGATCCGCAGGCGTTGCAGCCCGGCGATGCACAGATGGTCGAGGACATGATTCTCGTGGCCACCAATCAGGCACTCGGCCAAGCGAAGGAAATCTCCAATACCGAAATGGGCAAGGCCACCGAAGGGATGAATCTGCCCGGCATGATGTGAGTGGCGAGGCCGGGGGACTCCGGTTTCTGCGCAGATCGCCCGGACACATTTAGCAAACGATGACTTCACTTCCCGAACCGATGGCTCGGCTCATGTCGGCACTCGCCTCGCTTCCCGGCATCGGCCCGCGGTCAGCCGAACGGATCGGGTTGCACCTTGTGCAGGCGGAATCCGAAATGGTGCGCTCCCTCGCGCAGGCGATTCTCGAATCGCGTGAAAAAATCCGGAACTGTGAAACGTGCGGCACACTCACGGAAAAACAACCTTGCCTCATTTGTACAGACACCGCGCGCGACGCAGCCACTCTCTGCATCGTCGAGACAGCAGTGGACGTGATCTCCATCGAGAAATCGGGCACCTACCGCGGCCGGTATCATGTTTTGGGCGGCAAACTTTCTCCGTTGAAAGGGATCGAACCTGAAGATTTGCGCATCAGCCAACTCGAACAACGCGTGGCCAATGCCAGCGTGCGCGAGCTGATCATTGCGCTCGATGCCGATGTGGAGGGCGATGCCACCAGCCACTATCTCGCGCAGCGGTTGGCAGGCCGGGTGGCGTCCATCACGCGACTCGCTCAGGGGCTTCCCTCGGGACTTGGATTGGAATTTGCCGATGAACTCACTCTCCGCCGCGCCATCGAAGGACGCCGAAACATCCAGTAACTGCGCGCGGCCGAAGGCGGTTGTATTTGATTTGGGCAAGGTGATGCTCGATTTTGATATTGGTATCTTCATCAAAAAAATCGCCTCGCGCTCGCGAATCTCCGAATCAGCGCTGCACGAACTGCTCGATCAATCACCGCTGCTGCTACGGTTTGAAAAAGGGGATCTCACTTCGGAAGCATTTCTGATCGAAGTGCAGCGAGCATCCGGTTTCAGTGGAGATGTCGAGGAACTCGCCCCGCTGTTCGCAGATATTTTCACGCCGATCGCACCCATGATCGACCTTCTCACGCAGCTACGCGCACACGGTATTCCGACCTGCGTTTTTTCCAACACGAGCGCTCTCGCCACGGAGCACATCCGGCGCCGCTACGGATTCTTCAACTGCTTCACTCATGAAGTGCTTTCGTTCGAGCATCGGGCCATGAAGCCGGATCCCAAGTTGTACGAGGTGGTCGAGCGCGTCACGAATCTGCACGAAAACGACCTGCTCTACTTGGATGACCGGCAGGAAAATATTGTTACCGGTGCTGCACGTCGATGGCGTGTCATCCATCACGTCTCGCCGGAAAGTTCCATCGCGCAGTTGCGCTCGACTGGACTGCTGGACTGACAGCGCGCGTCAGTTACCCATCAAATGCTCGATGACGAGTTGATCGAGTGCCTGATAATCCCGATTGGCGATGAGCGATCGGGCGGCCTTTTCGTCGAACGAACGAACTTTTTCGAGCAATAACAGAAAAGTGCGCCGACTGTTTTCGAGATGCGCTGTCCAATGTTCGACCTTTGTGGTGCGGAAAGGATGGACATCGAAACAGACGTATTCGCCGTTTTTGCCGTACTGGTTTCTTTCGAGCGTGCGGATCTGGTCAAAGGCACTACGCAGATTGGTGCAGCCAAATGGCCGATCCTGATCGTACTTCAGCCCGTTTTGATCGTTCAAATGTATCGACCAAAGTTTGTCAAAACTGCACGCGAAATCAATTTCATCAGAGGGGTCGAGTCCGGCGAGAATGGCGTGTGCGCTCTCGATGAGGCAGCCGACGCGCTTGGGATCGCGCGTGTGTTGGGCGATGGCGAGTGCGTGTCCGATGGTCGGAATGTACGCGTGATCCATCGGCTCATTCGGTTTTGGCTCGATGGCAAGTCGCGCTCTTTTGTCGTGCGCGAGCATCGCATCGAATGCCTCGACCAACAGATCCACACTCCGGCGACCATCCTTTGCTTCGCGAATGTAAGTTCCTTCGCGAGCGAGCCAGAGCACAATGAGGTCGGTGCCGAGAATCTTTGCGATGTCGATGCAACGCCGTGAGCGGTCGATGGCGTATTGCCGGTGTTTCTTGTCGTTGCTCGTGTAGCCGCCGTCCACCGTGTTCGGATGAAACCAGAGTCGCGGGGCAACCATCTCGGCGGCGATGCCTTCTCCATCGAGCCGCTTCTTCAATTCCTTCGCTTCCTTGCGAATCTGCGCTACGGATTTGCTATCGATGTCCGGCACGGCATCGTCGTCGTGAAACATCATCGCGTCGAAACCCATTTTTTTCAGCGCACTGAGTTTCCAATCGAAACTCTGTGGCGGACGAGTCGTTGGGCCGTAAGGATCCTGTCCTTCACTGATGTTCCAAGGGCCGAAGCAAAACTGGTAATGATGTTTGAGTGCCATGCGCGGAAAAGTTGGCGGAGACGATTCTGGAATGAAAGAAAAATGATGGCGCGGAAAAGTATTTTTGCCACAGTGCGATCATGGAGTCGGAACCACACAGTCCACTGAGCAGGGAGATTTCCGGACGCATTGAAGTGGTCATCGGCAACGGCGGGCTGGCCAAGGTAGTCGCCCGATCCAATGGCGGCGTGGCCGAAGTATATCTACACGGAGCGCACGTGGCTCATTTTCAGCGCGGTGATGAAGCTCCATTGCTGTTTCTTAGTCGCCAGAGTCGGTTCGAAAAAGGCAAAGCGATTCGTGGCGGCATCCCAGTGATCTTCCCTTGGTTCGGTGCTCGCGATGGGTCGCCCATGCACGGAACAGCACGGATTCGCGAGTGGGATTTTCTGGGCGGCACCTTTAAGAACGGCATTGTGCGGCTTCATTTCAAATTGCCTTCCGCATCGGAAAGTTTCCCGCCTTATGCGGTGGACTACGTGGTTGAGGTGTCGGACAAACTGAAACTGGAGTTGACCGTGCTGAATCGCGGCGCGCAGCCATTCCAATTCGAAAGTTGCCTGCACACTTATTTCTTGGTCGCTGAGATTGATTCGGTCGATGTGCGCGGATTGGAAGGGTTGGGTTATCAGGATAAGATGGATTCATTCGCGCACAAGATCGACCCTGATCCACTGCTCAGGATTGATCGCGAGACCGATCGTGTTTATTTCGACACCACTGGAACCATCGAGATCATCGACAAGGAATTCGCCCGGATTATCCGCATCGAAAAAACTGGCTCAGCCTCGACAGTTCTCTGGAATCCGTGGACGGACAAGTCTGCAAAGATGGAGGATTTCGGCGCGGACGAATTCCGGCACATGGTGTGTGTTGAGTCCGGAAACGTGGGGCAGAATCAAGTGACGCTCGTCTCGGGCGAGTCCAATAAAATGACCGTGCAACTATCGATCGGCTGAAACAAATTTATCAGTGCGATTGTTGCCGATCGCGTGCCTCACGCTCTCTTGAACCAATTGCGCATGGTGCCCAGCGGCAGTTGCGCCCACGCTCGCTCGTGCAGATAATATAGGCCGATCTTGGTGATGACTTCCGTGCCGCCAATCGCCAACGCCTTGCCAAGATTCCCGGTCCAAAGATAGGAAATCACCATCGTGTCGATGGTGCCGACGATGCGCCAGCTCACGGCTTTGAGGATGCTGCGCAGGTGCGAGTCCTTTAATTGTTCGGCGCTCGCCGTCGGTGGTGTTGAATCGGCGGCTTTAGGAGTGATGGTATTCATATCGCAAAATCGGTGTACTCGGGTTTGTAGAGTTCGGCGGGCGGATCGAACATTCCGGCGGCGACGGTGTGGTTGGTCCCTTCCTCGATGAG
This sequence comes from Akkermansia muciniphila, assembly GCA_945903605.1. Lineage (GTDB taxonomy): Bacteria > Verrucomicrobiota > Verrucomicrobiia > Limisphaerales > UBA1100 > CAMDOH01. Next base: position 1,342 of record CAMDOH010000071.1, on the reverse strand, counting down.
AATGAAGGAGCCGGTGAGCCGGTTCTCTTGATAGCCATCAAACACGAGGGGCTTGGCGGACTTGAGCCGGATGCGGCCGATGTCGTTCAACCCAAGCTGCGTGGGCGGCTCGGGATCATTTTCAATCGTGGAGATGTTGATGCGGCTCTCAATGCTGGTGACAACGGCGCGGCAATTAAGCGCGCCGTGTTTGAGGAAATATTTTTTGCCGGGCAGAAGCGGGCGCGAATGCATCCAGACGACTTGCGCCTCCAGATCGGTGCAGACGCCCGGCAGCAATTCGATCCCCACAATCGTGTCGCCGCGACTGATGTCGATGTCGTCCGCCAGCACAAGCGTCACGCTCTGCGGGCAGAACGCCTCCTGCAATGGGCCGTCGTAGGTCCAGATTTCCTTCACCGTGCTGCGCTGGCCGCCGGGCAGCGCGATTATTTTCTGGCCCACCTTCACCACGCCGCCGGCAATCTGGCCGGACAATCCGCGAAAATCATGCAGCGCCGCGTCGCGCGGATTGTTCGGGCGATTCACCCATTGCACCGGCATCCGAAGCGCGCGCAGATTGTAGTCGCTGGCGATGTGCACCGATTCCAGATGACCGAGCAACGTCGGGCCTTCGTACCACGGTGTGTGCGCGGAACGCTCGACCACGTTGTCGCCGTTGAGCGCGCTGATGGGAATGAACTTCACATCCTTGATGGCCAAAAGCGGCAGGAACTCCTCAAACGCCGTGCGGATTTCTGTGAAGCGCGCCTCGCTCCAATCCACGAGATCCATTTTGTTGATCGCGATGACGAGGTGCGGGATGCGCAGGAGCGATGCGATGTACGTGTGCCTGCGCGATTGTTCGATGACGCCCAGCCGCGCATCCACGAGCACGATGGAAAGGTTGGCCGTGCTCGCGCCCGTCACCATGTTGCGCGTGTATTGCACGTGGCCCGGCGTGTCGGCGACAATGAACTTGCGGCGCGGCGTGGCGATGTAGCGATACGCCACATCAATCGTGATGCCCTGCTCGCGCTCGGCGCGCAAGCCGTCGGTGAGATTGGCCAGATTGATCGCGCCACCGCCGGTGATGTCCGCCGAACGCTCGAGCGCTTCCATCTGATCTTCCATGATGGATTTGGAATCGAACAGCAACCGGCCGATGAGCGTGGACTTGCCGTCGTCCACCCTGCCGCAGGTGTTAAATCTCAGGATCTCGATGGGGTGAGTTGAGGTCATTGGAAAATGGTTGCCGGATTGCGTCAGCTTGCAGGCAGATGTTTTTTCACCACCGCCATCGTCTCGCGCTGGCGTTGCTCCACGAACGCGCGCGCCTTCGCCACCTTCGCGTTCGCGGCGG
>CAMDOH010000070.1 GCA_945903605.1 Akkermansia muciniphila | reverse complement strand
TTCGGATCCACTGTGCGGGAGAGTTTGATTTGATCGGCGACTCCAAGGAAGACATCGAATGATTCGCCGGGCGCGACGAAATCATTCTCGGTCAGACCGAGAAACGCGCCGTCGATATAGAGAGAAACTTTTCCGGGCAGAAGGGGTTGCTTGCCGGTGTTGGTGAGATCGGCGGTGTGCGCGGCGTTGAGTGAGAGTTCTGGTGCGGCGACAATGTTGTGCTTGGCCGCGAGTTCAATCGCTCCGATGGACACGCGCACCGGTCGGCCATCGGCTGCGATGGTCTGTCCGCCGGTGGCTCCGAAATGGGCGGAAGTTCCGCGCAGTCGCAGCGCTTCAAACGAAGCACAGACAAGGGCCGAATTGCTCAACTGCAGTTTTTGATTGTCGGCATATTCAATCTGCTGAACCACGGCGCTGGGATTGTTGAAGTTGAAGAACATCCCGTTCTGCATATCCCAGTGTCCCTTCGCATCCTTGAAGGTGTCGGCTCGATTCAAAGCCCGCGTCACAGCGCGTCCGCCACCGAGCAAGAGTCCCTGTAATTCCGGTATCCGCATCGTCTCGCCCGAATGTTGAGTGGAGAGCGCGAGGTTGACTCCGCTCCAGTCTTCGCCCGTGGATTGCGTCACCACAGCAAATGAAACCAGCGATAGATTGGTTGAGCCGTTGCTCGTGCGCAATTCATGCACCGGCTCCCAAGTTGCGCCGGGAAGCATCGAGCTGAGCGTGAGTGTCGCAGCGGAAGCAGCGGTGGCTTGCACGATGACAATCACGCTGCGCTGTTCCAATTGCGCGCGCTGTCGAAGGTCGTTCATCCGGCGCTGGCGCACCAGCAATTCGGGCTGCAATTCGCGTCTCTTCTTGTCCAGATCACGTTTGGCAGTGGCAATCTTGCGCAGCGATTCGGTGATGAAATCGACGGCAGCGGTGTACTCTTGCGGTTTCACTTCGCGCGCAGCGGCGTCCTTTGGAAATTTGTCGAGCGAGAACATCCGGATGGCGTCCACATGTTTGGCCTGCGCATCGAGCACGGCCTTCTCGTCGTCGAGTGTGGCGATTTGATCGGCCATATCGCGCGCGGCCAATTCGGCTTTGAGGAATTCTTCATCGGTGGGTTTCGCAAGAAAAGTGCGGCGCACTTGCACATCGAGAATCTTTCCTGCGCTGGCGGGATGAAGCGCAATGCGAATGGATCCCTCATCGATCCATCCGGGTAATTTAGAAAATGCGAATCGCGTTGTGCCCGGTGAGAGTGGGGCGAGCGCGCTGCGGACAATTTGTGCGCGGTCGGCATAAACGGTCACATCTGTAATTTTGGAGGCGAGCGGCTGGCCGTCATCCAGTGGGTCGGCGGCAAATCCGGCTTGAATCAAAACGAACGAAGCGAGGAGCAGTCCATTCGGGGTGCGCATGTTTTGTATTCTGCGGAAAGTCGGCTGGCTTGGCAAGTAGGGTCATCAGTGTCAGTGGATGACTTTTTTGTTTTCACACCTCGGGTCTTCGTCTCTACTTCACGGATGAGCATTTCCAGATTCCTACTTCTCCTTTGCATCGCCGTGTCGGTTTCGGGAGAAGACAAACCGGCCGTCGTCATCAACACGCAGGAAACGGAGACCGGGCCGACCAATGCGACCGAGGCGTTGAAGTTGATGACATTGCCAGCGGGATTTCGCGCGACGGTGTTCGCCGCCGAACCCAATATCGAGCAGCCGATCGGCATGGCATTCGATGATCGGGGCCGGCTCTGGATTGCCGAGTGCCACACTTATGCTGAAAGCCGAATCAATTTTCAGACCAATCTGTTCGACCGCATCGTCATTCTTGAAGACACGAACGGCGATGGAAAGTTCGACAAGCGGAAAGTGTTTTTCGATAAGGCACAAAAGCTCACCAGTGTCGCCGTGGGTTTCGGTGGCGTGTGGGCGTTGGCCGCGCCGAACCTGTTATTTTTCCCCGATCGCGATGGCGACGATGTTCCGGACGGCCCACCTCAAGTGATTCTGGATGGTTGGGACGGCCACAAAGTGCGGCACAATATTGTCAACGGATTGAAGTGGGGACCCGACGGCTGGCTTTATGGCAGGCACGGAATTCTAGCCACCTCCGCGGTTGGCAAACCGGGCACACCCGATGAACAGCGCACCAAACTCAACTGCGGCGTCTGGCGTTTTCATCCCACGCGACACACGTTTGAAGTCGTCGCGCAAGGCACGACCAATCCGTGGGGGCACGATTGGGATGCCACAGGCCAACTCTTTCTCATCAACACAGTCATCGGCCATTTGTGGCATATCGTTCCTGGAGCGTTGTACCGGCGGATGTACGGCGAGCATTTTAATGCGAATCATTATGAGGTCATTGAGCAGACAGCCGACCATTTCCACTGGGATACCGGCGGTGAAAAATGGAACGATAATAAACGCAAGCTCACACCCACCACCGATTTGGCCGGTGGCGGCCATGCGCATTCGGGCATGATGATTTATCTCGGCGATAATTGGCCCGCAGCACAACACGGAAGTGTTTTTACAGTGAACTTGCACGGACGCCGGCTGAATTCCGACCGACTTGAACGTCGCGGCACCAGCTTCGTCGGCAAACACGGCCCGGACTTTGCGCGCACGACGGATCCTTGGTTCCGCGCGGTGGAACTGGATTATGGAAATGACGGCGGCGTGTACATGCTCGACTGGTCGGACATCGGTGAATGCCATGAAAACGATGGAGTCCACCGCACCTCCGGTCGTATTTACAAAATCACGAACGGCCAGCCGAAATCTCCCGCGTCCACCGACCTCGCCAAACTGACTGACACCGAACTGGTCAAATTACTCACGCACCCGAACGAGTGGTACCCACGTCATGCCCAGCGCCTGTTGCAAGAGCGCGCCGCCACCAGAACTCTCGCCGTGCCAACTCGGTCGGCATTGTTGAAACTCTTTGAGCAGTCCAAAACGGATCCGCACAGGCTGCGCGCTTTGTGGTCGATGCGAGTGATCGGCGGCACGACCGTCAGCCGAGATCCCAGCACCAAAACGTCGTTGCCATCGCTGGCGCTCGACGCGCTGCTGCAACATTCCAGCGAGCATGTCCGTTGGTGGGCCATTCAGTTTCTTGCCGAAGACAACGCATTCACTCCGGCTGTACTCGCTCAACTGGCGAAGATGGCGAAATCTGATTCGTCGGGGCTTGTCCGGCTCGCACTGGCTTCCGCATTGCCAAAGATTCCAATGGCCGATCGCTGGACTGTGGCGGAACCGCTCGCTGCTCGCGCGGAAGACGCCGAAGACCGTACGCAGTCGCTCATGATTTGGTACGGGATCGAGTCGGCTGTCGGCGCGGACACAAAACGCGGACTCAAACTTGCAGCGGGAACGAAATCGGCACTGCTGCGCCAATTCATCGCGCGCCGCGTGACGGCTCCGGCAACGACGACATCGGTAGTGCCAACAAAATGACGCGATGCAAACCCGGGGCACACTCGTTTGGTTCGCCGCGTTTGTATTCTCGATTGCATCCGTTGTCGCCGCGGATTCAAAGCCGAAGCTCAATGTCCTTTATATTGTCGCGGATGATTTGAACAACGATCTGGGTTGTTACGGAAACACCCGGATCAAATCTCCGAACATCGACAGACTTGCGGCGAGCGGAATTCGCTTTGATCGCGCTTACTGTCAATTCCCGCTCTGCAATCCCAGCCGGGCTTCTTTTCTCACGGGATTGCGACCGGACACCACAGGCGTCCACGACAACGCGGCGCATTTCCGAAAACTCAATCCGCAGACGCAATCGCTCGGGCAGACTTTTCAAAAGGGCGGTTACTTTGTCGCGCGTGTGGGCAAGCTGTACCATTATGGCGTCCCAAAACAAATCGGCACCGACGGACTGGACGACCCTCCCTCTTGGCAGAAGACCGTGAATCCGATTGGCCGCGACCGCGCTGATGAGGAAAAGATTTTCACGCTGACTCCCGGACAGTTTGGCGGAACGTTGAGCTGGCTTGCCGCCGAGGGAACTGATGCCGAGCAGACAGATGGCATTGGCGCGACGGAAGCGATCAAGCTGCTGGAATCCAAACAGGACAAGCCGTTCTTTTTGGCCGTTGGTTTTTACAGGCCGCACACTCCGTATGTTGCGCCGAAAAAATATTTCGAGTTGTACCCGCTCGAGACGATTCAACTCCCAATCGTTCCCGCCAACCATCGCGAAGCTCTTCCGCCATTCGCATTTGGCAGCGCGAAAAAGGAACAGGAGAAACTGACCGACCCGATGCGCAAGGAGGCAATCCAAGCGTATCACGCTTCGATCACTTTCATGGATGCGCAAGTGGGACGATTGCTCGATGCGTTGCAACGGTTGAAACTCGCCGACAACACCCTCGTCGTTTTTCATAGCGATCACGGCTACCACTTGGGTGATCACGGACTCTGGCAAAAAATGAGCCTGTGGGAACGGTCGGCCCGTGTGCCGTTGATTATCCGCACGCCGCAAGCAGGCGGCATAGGCAAGTCATGTGCGCGCACTGTGGAGCTGATTGATCTTCATTCCACACTGGCTGAGTTGTGCGGATTGCCTGCGCCGAAAACCGATGGCCGCAGCCTGGCGCCACTCTTAAAAAATCCCAACGCGCCGTGGGACAAGCCTGCGATCACACAAGTCACACGCGGGCCATCTGCGGCAGCGCCCAAAAAAAATCAGACGCGAAGCATGGGCCGCAGCATCCGTACGGAACGCTGGCGCTACACCGAATGGAACGAGGGCAAAGACGGTGCCCAGCTTTACGATATGGAGGCTGATCCGATGGAGCTCAAAAACCTCGCGCAAGATCCTGCCAACAAGGAAAACATCGCAGAACTATCGCGTGCGCTTCGCGAATCGGCCCAACGCCGTCCGTGAGTTTGCAGGAGTCGCCTCGAATCAATTCGGAAACTCCTTGCTTGAACCGCTAGGGATTGAGTTATCCTGAATCTGTCCCGAATATGAAACGTCTGTTGCATCGCTTAATCATTATGAACCGACTCACCCCAATTCTCTCAGCACTTCTACTGGCATCCGCGCTCGATGCGCACAGTCAGGAGTGGATCTGGCATGACAACAAAGGCGCGGCGCCCGGCAACAACGAGCGCCGGTTTTTCCGCAAGACGTTTATGGTCGATGCCAAAGTGCAGAAGGCCACGCTCATGTTCACCGTGGACAACGAGGGCACGGCATTCATCAACAGTCGTTCAGCCGCTACGGTGATGGAATGGCAGCAGCCAGCCACAGCCGATGTGACGGCGGACATCCAGCCCGGTGCCAACGTGCTGGCTATTCGCGGCATCAATCACGGTGGGGCAGCGGGGGCTGTCGCAAGATTGGAGCTGACCTTTGCCGACGGTAAAAAGTCAGCGATCGTTACCGACACCACTTGGACTTCATTTTCTGAGGATCAGCCCGGCTGGCAGAAACTAGATTTCAAGTCCGAGGGTTGGGCAAAGCCGCTCACCATCGCAAAACTCGGCGCGGCACCGTGGGGCGATGTGTTCGTCAGCGCACCGAAAGGCGCCGCCGCACGCCGCGAGGCAACCCTCGCCGAATCGCTCTTCACTCAGCCCAATTTCAAAGTTGAACTCGTGCACACTTCCGAGCCGGGTGAAGAAGGATCGTGGGTTGCCATGACGAAAGACGACAAAGGCAGGCTTATCATCAGCCCTCAGTACGGAAAAAATAATCCCGAGGGCGGATTGTTGCGTATCACCATTGGCAGCGACGGCAAGGTTGCCAAACGGGAGCTTTTTGCAAAATCATTTTACGACTGTCAGGGATTGCTGCACGTCAACGGCACGCTCTATGCCGTCGTCAACAAATACAGCACCAAGTGGGAGAGCGGATTGTACCGGCTCAAAGAGCAAGCCGATGGCACTTACAGCAACCCGGAGTTGTTGAAGAAGTTTCCCGGTGGCGGCGAACACGGGCCGCACGCTGTGATTCTTGGCCCAGACAAAAAGAGTCTCTACATCCTCGCTGGCAATCACACGAAATTGCCGGAGGGCACAGTCCACTCGCCCATGAAGAATTGGGAAGAGGATCATGTTCTGCCGCGCCAGTGGGACGGCAATGGCCATGCCGCAGGAATTCTCGCGCCCGGCGGCTACGTCGTGCGCACGGATTTTGATGGAAAAGACTGGAACATCTTTTGCGCGGGATTCCGCAATCCATATGACATCGCATTCAGTCCTGAGGGCGAGCTGTTCACCTTTGACGCGGACATGGAATGGGATTGGGGAATGCCATGGTATCGCCCCACACGGGTGAATCACTGTGTCTCCGGCGGTGAGTACGGCTGGCGATCAGGCACTGGCAAGTGGCCCGATTTTTATGCAGACAGCCTCGGCGCAATCGACATCGGTCTGGGTTGTCCCACGGGAATTGAGTTTGGTACCGGCGCAAAGTTTCCGTCCAAATATCAACGTGCCCTTTACGTGCTTGATTGGACTTTTGGTCGAATCATTGCTGTGCACATGTCGCCCGATGGCTCCACTTACTCAGGCTCGTACGAGAATTTCGTTTGCCCGATGGGCCTCGTAAAACCCGGCGAACCCAAACGTCCGCTGAACGTGACCGACCTGTTGATTGGCAAGGACGGGGCGATGTATTTCACCGTGGGTGGGCGCGGAGTGCAGGCCGCGCTTTATCGCGTCACCTACAAAGGCGTCGTGTTCATGGAAGATCGAATTGTGGATACGAAGATTGAGGCCGCACGAAAGTTACGTCGCGATCTCGAATCCTATCACGGCAAGGTCGATCCCCAAGCGGTGGATTTCCTCTGGCCGCACCTCAACAGCAACGATCGCGCGATCCGTTTCGCCGCGCGCGTCGCTCTCGAATGGCAGCCCGTGGATCAGTGGAAGGCTCGCGCCGTCGCCGAGAAAACGACGAATGGCGGAATCACAGCGCTGCTCGCACTGGCTCGTTCCGACAAGTCAGCACAAGCCGATGTCTTTGGCGCACTCGCGAAATTTCCAATGGCGACGCTCGCCGAAGAACAGGCGCTGGCCAAGTTGCGTGTCATTCAACTCAGCCTCATCCGGCAGGGCAAACCTTCAGCCGATCTTGCAAAGACTGCCATTGAAAAACTCAACGTCCATTTCCCGAATAAGAACGAGGTCATCAACAAAGAAATCTCGCAGGTGCTGATCGCGCTCGGCGCAGCCGACATCGTGGGCAAAACACTCAAGCACATGACCACGTTGGATCTTCAGGAAGATCTCATCCATTACATCTTCCACTTGCGCACGGCGAAGAATTGGACTGCCGATCAGCGCAAAGAATATCTCAGTTACTGGCCCAAGAGCCGGAGCGCCTTGAATCATCCGGCAAAGATCCTGAATTGGTTCGAGGAAGCTGGCCGTCCGTATGGCGACGGCGCGAGCTTCGGAAATTTCTTGAAAAACTTCCGCAAGGAAGCAGTCGACAATCTGAGCGACGCCGAGAAAGTGGAGTTTGCTGCGCTCATCACCGCGCCCGTCTCCAACATCTCCGCCGGACGCACGACGATCGTGTTCCCGCCGCCGCGCAAGCTTGAGCTGGTGCGTGAATGGAAATCCGCCGACATCGCCGGTTCACTCGCCGATCTCAGCAGCGGACGCAATTTTGAATCCGGCCGCCAAGCCTTCGTGGACGCGCAGTGCATTGCGTGTCACCGCTTCGGAAATGAAGGCGGCGGCACAGGCCCAGATCTCACCGCCATCTCTGCGCGATTCAGCAGCAAAGACAACCTCGAGGCGATTCTCGATCCTTCGAAAGTGGTCTCGGAGCAATTCATCAACACGATCTTCATTCTCAAGAACGACGATGAAGTCACCGGCCGCCTGCTCTCGGAAAATCCGGACTCAGTCGAAGTGATGATCAATCCGATCACCAATCAGAAACAGACAATCAAGAAGTCCGAAATCAAGACACGCAAACCTTCGAAGCTGTCGCCCATGCCCGAAGGACTCGTCAATGGATTGAGTAAATCAGAAATCCTCGACTTGCTTGCATTCCTCGAAGCGGCGGGGCGCAAGAATCACCCGGCGTTCAAGAAATAAGGGCGGGCGCGCGCGCTCACATGGCGTCGTAGGTCCACGGCTTGCGCTGTTCGCGGGCGATGTATTTGTCGGCGTTTTTGTTGCCGATGAATTGTTCCTTGGCCGGATCCCACTTGAGCTTCCGCCCTGTCCGCAGCGCGATGACGCCCAGATGACAGACGCTCACGGAACGGTGGCCGATTTCGGCGTCGCAAATGGGCTGTTGGCGCGAGCGGATGCAATCAAAGAAATTCTTCATGTGATTGTCGCTCGCATACAGCCGCGTGGCACTTGCCGCGAGCGGGGTTGTCAGGAGCTCGGGGCTGCTCGCCTCGATCCTGCCGCGCGTGACGAAGATTGAACCCGTGCTGCCTTCAAATTTCACGCCGTGTTGCTGGCCGTCCTTGTTGAGCACCGCGCCGTTCCATGCATTGGCGGCCGTGCTCGCGCAGGAAAGGGTCACGCCATTGGCAAAGGTGTAATTCACCGCGTACTCACTGTGAGCGGTGAAGCCGCCGGGAATCATCTCGCCGATGGGTTTGGCGGAAATCTCAACCGGGCCGCTGCGCTCGGCGCCGATGCCCCACATGGCGATGTCGTTGTGGTGCGCGCCCCAGTCGGTCATCGTGCCGCCGGAATAATCCCACCAATAACGGAAGGTCACGTGCGTGCGCTCTTTCACGTAGTCGGTCTTCGGCGCCTGGCCCAGCCAGAAATCCCAGTCGAGTCCCGCAGGCACAGGCGACGCGGCGAACGGTCCTTCGCGCCGGCCCGACGGTAGCCACACGTTCACGTGTTTTAATTTCCCGATGCGGCCGTTGCGGACGAGTTCGCAGGCGAGGCGGAAGTTTTTATCGCTGCGCTGCTGGCTGCCGGTTTGCAAAATGCGCTTGGTGTCGCGCACGACTTTCACGAGGCGGCTGCCTTCGTCGATGGTGAGCGTGAGCGGCTTCTCGCTGTAAACGTCCTTGCCTGCCCGCATCGCCGCCATGTTCACGAACGTGTGCCAGTGATCGGGCGTTCCGTTGATGATGACATGAATGTCGTCGCGCTCCATGACCTTGCGGAAATCTTTCATCGCCTTGGCGTCGGGCCACAACTTCTGCGCCTGCGCGAGGCTCGCTTCGTCCACATCGCAATAGGCGACCACCTGCCCGTGCTGCGCGGCTTCGCGCGCCACGCCGCGTCCGCGTCCGCCGCAACCGATGAGGGCGATATTGGGTTTGTCATTTGCCCCAAGCGGCTGAGTCGCCGCCGCTGCTCCGGCGCATTCTGCGAGAAACCAATTTGGCAATGTCGTGGCCGCAGTGATGGCGGCGGCAGACTGGATGAAAGCACGGCGGGTGGGGTGAAAGCGATGCGGTGTCATGCCAAAGAGAATGGTCAGTGCCACTGAGACTGACAAGCGCGAAGGTTGGCGGGTGAACGTCGGGTGCTTTAGCCGAGCGTCCAGCCCTTGCGATATTCGCGCTGGATGAAGCGCGCGGCCTCGGGCGCATTTTTGGCGACGAGCTTCACCGGATCCCACTCAATTTTTTTGCCGACCCGATACGCGACGTTGCCGAGGTGGTTCGCCTCGGTGAGCCAGCCTGAATATTCGAAGTTGGCATGCGACTGCTTGCCATTGCGGATGGCAGTGAGCCAGTCGTCGTAATGATTCTTCACGCGCGGGATGAACGGTGCGGGCGGTTTGAAGCCCGCGAAATCCGCCTCGGGCAGCAGTAAATATTTTCCGTAGTCCGAGAGCAGCATGCCTTTGTCGCCGACAAAAAGATGGCCGCTGCCCCACTGCGGGATTTTCTTTTGCGTCCAGAGATCGGGCTTGTTCTCGCCCTGATACCACGTGAGTTTCACGGCGGGCATGTCTCCGCGCGGGCCGTATTCGTAGGTGGCCTGCATCGAGGCGGGCGCAATTTCCGGATGGGGCGGCGGGCCGCTGGCCTCGATAGTGAGGGGCGCCTGAAGTTTGAGCGCCCAAAACGGCAGGTCGTTGAAGTGCGAACCCAAATCGCTCATCGTGCCATTACCAAAATCCCACCAGCGATACCATTTGGGGCCGGGGAAATAGACTTCGTGAAACGGCCGTGCGGGCGCTGGCCCCACCCACAAATCCCAGTCCAATCCTGCGGGCACGGGCATCGCCTCTTTCGGCCGCTCGGTTACGTTCACGATGTCGCCGTTGCGCTTGGCGGCCTCCGCGCTCTGCCGACCCCACGCGCGCGACACCCACACATGCGCCTCGCGTACTTTACCGATCGCGCCCGTTTGAATCAGCTCGACCACTCGCCGATAATTTTCGCTCGAATGAATCTGGATGCCCATCTGCGTGGCGAGCTTGGGGCGCGCCGCCGCCGCCTCGCGGATTTTCCGCGCCTCCCAAATATTGTACGTGAGCGGCTTCTCGCAATAGACATGCTTGCCGGCCTGCAGCGCCATCATCGTCGCGAAGGCGTGCGTATGTTCGCACGTGCTCACCACGACGGCGTCAAAATCCTTCGCCTTGTCAAACACCTTGCGAAAGTCCGTGAACGTTGCCGCCTGCAAATGTTTCTGCGCGGCCGCATCGAGGTTGCGCTGATTGACATCGCACAAGGCCGTGATGTATTCGCCGGAGACTCCGGCCATGTTGCCCGCGCCGCGCCCGCCCGCAGCGATGATGGCCATGTTGATTCTGCTGTTGAGATTCTGTCCGCTGAGAATGGCGGGAAAGCCAAGCACCGTGCCACCCGTCACGGCCGACGCCGCGCCGATAAATTCGCGGCGAGAAAACCTGCGCTCGAGTGGAGCCATTGTGGCAGAGAGGGGTGTGGTCATGGCTGCAAGATAAAGAAAAATGCGCTGCGGTCAACGACCACAGAAGAAACTTGCTGGCCTCGTCAGCTCACGCCTAAACTGCGCGCCCGAGTTTTCGGCAACTACAAATCAACTTTACGCAAATCATGAACACCGTCTCGCAACTCAAGACCATCCAGAAAAACACCGCGGCGAAAGTCGGCGCGGAACTCTCCCGCACCGGCGGCTTGCTGCGCCTCGCGCCTGCGTGGGTGCCGCGCTCTTTCCTCCAGCCGGGCCTGCGCATCAAGCTGCACCCCGACGACACTTACGCTTACGGCCTCAATCGCGGCGGCATTGATGAACGTTGGTTCGCCAGCACCACCGTCACGGCCAACGAAGGTCGCGCGGCGGATGAGGGTCTCAACTACTGCGTCGTGGGCAACGAACGTTTCACGCTCAAGCAAGCGGTGGACGATTGCGGCGCGACGCTCGTCGGCAAGGCGATTTGGAAGAAGTATGGCAAGTGGCCGGTTTACTCGAAGTTCTTCGACAACATGGGGCCGATTCCGCATCACATGCACCAGAGCGCGGCGCAGGCCAAGCTCGTCGGTCAGGAAGGCAAGCCGGAGTCGTATTATTTCCCGCCGCAGCACAACAACGTCGGCAACAATTTCCCCTACACCTTCATGGGCTTCGAGCCGGGCACGACCAAGGCGCAGGTGCGCAAGTGCCTCGAGAATTGGAACAAGGGCGACAACGGCATTCTCGATCTCTCCAAAGCCTATCGCCTGAAAGTCGGCTCCGGCTGGCTCATTGATCCGTGCGTCCTGCACGCGCCCGGCAGCCTTTGCACCTACGAGCCGCAATGGGGCAGCGACGTTTTCGGCATGTATCAGAATCTCGTCGAGGGCCGCGAAGTGCCGTGGAGCTTGCTCGTGAAAGATATGCCCAAGACGAAGCACCGCGACCTCGACTTCATCGTGGACCAACTCGACTGGGAGAAGAATGTGGACCCGAATTTTAAGGACAACCACTACCTCGAACCCGTCCCCGTCGCCGACACGCGCAGCGAAGGCTTCGTGGACCGCTGGATTGTTTACGGCAAGGTGGATGGCGAACAGCTCTTCACCGCGAAGGAACTCACCGTCGAACCCGGCACGAAGGTCACCATCAAAGACACCGGCGCCTACGGCCTCATCTGCGTGCAGGGCACGGGCAAGATCAACGGCCAGCCGTTGAACAGCCCCAAGCTCATCCGCTTCCACGAGCTGACCGAGGACGAATACTTCTGCACCGAAGACGGCGCGAAGGCGGGCGTGACCTTCGAGAACACCAGCGAGACCGAGCCGCTCGTCTGCCTCCGCTACTTCGGTCCTGAGGTGAACCCGAACGCCCCCGCGATGGGCGCGTATCGGAAGAACAAGTTCTAACGCAATCGCTGGCGAGACGATTCAGAGC
>CAMDOH010000069.1 GCA_945903605.1 Akkermansia muciniphila | reverse complement strand
AAGCGTGGCGTGGCCGAGCTTGCCTTCGCCCGCGCGCAGCCCTGAGTGATTGGCCCAAACCGGTTCGTCGGCGAGCGCGGCTGTAAAGTAGCGGTTGAGCAAATTCTCGAATACTTTTGCATCACTCATAGTTTTTGAATCTCCTCTTTCATCGGTGCCAAATCTGGATCGTCCAGCGCCATCGCTTTCATCTTTTGCTTGCCGCCGCGCTTCACGGCTTCGTCGAACCAGCGTCGCGCTGACTCCATGTCGCCGAGTTGGCATGCGTAGCAGGCGAGGTTGTACGGCACAATCGGTTCCTCAAGAAACTTCTTGGCTGCGGGCAGCAATTCCGCGCGCGCCTCGGCCGTGTGCCGCAGTTCGTGCAGAGCAAAGGAGCAATTAATCCATCCACCTGTTTCGTCCGGAGCGACTCGCACATGCTCGCGCGCAACAATCACAGCCTCATCCCAGCGCTCTTGTGCAGCCAAAATCTTCCAGCGGACTTCGAGCGTTGCTGCATCATTCCTGGCCGTGGTGGAAATGCGTTCCAGTTCAGACAATGCCTCGGCCGCGTTGCCCAGTTCGAGCCATCCGATCGCGCTGCTCAAATGATGCGTGTCTGGAAAATCCATTTGTTTCAGTTCGCTTTCGGTGGGGAATTCAACAAGCGCCACACGCGCAACGCCTCGGTGACACTCCAAGCCTGCGCATCGCAACCGCGCGCTTGATGCGGCGCGTCGCCATCAAGAATCTCCGGCAATTGCCCGATGCAACCGGTGTTCAAAGAGTGTTCGAGACTGCCCAAATAAGCGCGCGCAGCGGCGACGGCTTCAGGCGAGTACCCATTCGCCATTGCCAACGCTTCGCAGAAAGTTGGCAACAACCAAACCCACGCCGTGCCGTTGTGATAGGCGGTCTTGCGGCGCGTATCCTCGTCGCCTTCATAACGCGGCCAGTAGGGATTAAGTGGGTCATTGAGCAGGCGACCATCGGAGGCTCGTGCGGGAAGTTCGGATTTCACCGGCAGTGGCGCAAGTGAACGCAGCGCACCGGGAACGAGCAGATGTCGCGCAGTCGCCTCGACGAGCGCGCGCGCGACAGCACCGTCCAATAGTCCCAGCGTGATCGCAAAAAGCGCGTTGGGGCGCAGCAAATCATCGGGCACCGCGTGTGAGGCAGAAGTGCCCGAGCTTGCGACGAGCAAATCCGCTACTGGGTTTTCACCGCTGCGCACAAAGTATTTTGAAAACGATTGCGCGGACTGCGCAGCCAGTGAAGCCCAATCCTCGTTGGGCTGCAGTCGCGCCATTTGGCGAAGAAGGCGAATCCAGAGCGCCTGGATTTCCACGGGATAACCTTCGCGCGGCGAGCAGGCAGGATGATTGGTATCCATCCACGTGAAATGGCTCGGACTCCAAATCAAGCCGGAGCCTGCATCCATGGCAATACCATTGGGAGTGCCGCGCCGATAATTGAACGCGATGGATTCAATCACTTCACCCACCGTGCGGCCACTGCCGGCGGCTTGCTCGTAGAAAGTCGCGCCGGATAAATCGGCAAGTTCCTCGCAGGCCAATGCGAACCAGAGCGGCGCATCCGACGTGTCGCGATTGGAAGTGTTGGCACCATTCAAGGTGTTGGGCAGCGTGCCGTCTTTTTCAAATTCGGCAAATTGCAGGAGAATTGACCGAGCCTCGTCCACGCGCCCCGCAGCTATGAGGCCGCGTGTGGCAATCAGCGAATCGCGTCCCCAATCCAGAAACCACGGGTAACCGGCAATGATTGTTTTGCCACTGCCGCGCCGCACGAGAAATGCGTCCATCGCCATGCGAAGTCGGGCTGGAAAGCCGACCTGAATTGTCGGCGGGGCGGCAACTTCAGTTCTTAAAATCGCGCTCGGCTCGGCGGTGACTTGCAGTCGCGCGGATTGGCCTGGCGCGAGTGGAATCTCAAACCAACCCGGGCTGTAGGCGTCGCCTTCACCTGCTTGCGCACGGCTCGATTCCACGGGGTGTGAAATGCCGTGGCTCCATTCGGGTTGAGAATGGTAGCGGCCCGAATCTGCTGTGACGCGAAGAGAACGAGCCGGCTCTGGCTGGAATACAAAACCCGACTGCTCATTCAGCGACTTCGTGTGCGTTGCAAAGTGAAATTCAGTGGCGACGTCGTGTTGGGTTTCACAATGGAAACTGCGATCTTCGATATCGATGCGCGCCGTGACTGAAAAAGGTTTATCCGATGGCAATGGGATGCCGCGTGGCGGTGGATCGGCAAGTCGCTCCACTTGCAGCCACACGGTGTTTTCACCGCCAACCATGCCGATGGTGAGTTGAAGAACTGCTGCACGTCCATCACCTGCGCTCGCGAGAAAACACCAACGCGCCGGTTGGCCGGGAAAAAATACGTGGAGGTTCGCCGCATCCAATGGAGAAATAAAACCATCGGCGTTGACCCATAGGCGCACGCGCTTTGCCAGCACGTGGCGATCCTCCGGCAATGCAGGATTCAGATTGGCGGCGAGCAGGCAATCGTACTTGGATTTCACGCGGCCCAGATCAATGCACATGCGAGCCATGCCGCCGCGCTGATTGGTAAGGAGCAAAAGCGGCGCATCCAAACCCATCTCGGCGCGCGATAGTTTTGCCCAATCAGGTTCAGCCACTTGCCCGGCACCCAGAAAAACAATCGCGCCAATATGCGTCGCCAAGTCGGCCCCGAGTCCGCGCACGACCAAGCGACCTGCGAAGTGCGCGTCGCGCGGAGCAAAGGCGGCGATCTGTTTCTGCGTTGCAGGAACGCTCTGCGCATGTTGGACAATCTCGCCAGATTCCGATTCCAAAGTGACGCGAAAGGCATCGGGCAATTCGAGCAAGAGCCAGTGGCCCGGCGGAATCATCAGCACGCGGTGGGAATCAGCAAGGCGCCACGTCACCACCGGCGAGTAGGTGGAGCGCGCTGCCGCCACATTTAAGGCAAGCAAGAGATCTTTCGACGCCGCAAAAGAATCGACCTGCTGCACGGCGGCAAGATAACGAACGGGGTCGGCTGCTGTAAAACGAGCCAGCTCGCGCCAGTCAAACGGACCAATCTCTTCGGGCTTGAGGACTGTGGCGAGGCACTGCACGGCCCACGCTGCAGAGGCGCGGTCGGCGCGGTAGATGTCGCCAGCGCCTGCTTCAAGTGGTTGGTTGGAAAAACAAAAAGCTCCACCTAGAGGAACATGAATTTGAATTTGGCTCGTTGGCAGAAGTTTAATAGGCGGCAGTGATTGTCCCAGCAAATCTCGCCAACCCTCAATCGCGGCGCCCAATGAAGCCAGTGCGGTACAGGGCAGCGTCACTTCGCGCGGCACATCGCAGTCCGTGTTCACAATCACCAGCAAGGCGTGATGGCTCTGGGCTGATTCACGAAGGAGCGCGTACACGGGCGAGTCTGGTGGACTCACGCGAGTCAGTCGCGCCCCGTCAAAGAAACACGGATGTTGTGCGAGTAGAGAATTGAGCTGATCCAATTCTGGAATCAGATTGGCATCGCTGCCCCAAGCCAGACCGCGAGACGAATGAACATTCACGCGCTCGGGCGCCATCCATTCCACTCCACAGGTGAAACCGTAAGCGCCATTGCAGCTCGTCAGCGCACAGAGCCGGTTTCGCAAAAGCGACCACGCGCGCCCTTTGTCGGCCAGTCGGGGATTGTCGTGAGTCTCGCTGTAATGCACGAGCAGTCCCACTCGGGCGCTTTGCTTGTTTGCGTGGTCAAGATAACGGGCGATTTGAGGACCACTATATTCCTGAAACAATTCCGAGTAGGCCCACTGCATGCCGCCGTGCGTGAGGAGATTGGCGGTGTCATCCCAACCACCACCGAGTCCTTCGAGAAAGAAAATCGTGTCGGGAAATTCGTAGCGCACGCGCGCGATAATGTATCGCCAAAGAGGCATCGGCACTTTGTAACCTGCGTCGCAACGGAAGCCATCAACTCCGCGACGGCACCACACCAGAAAGGCATCGGCCAGATGCTCCCAAAGCGCGCGATGATGCGGTTCCAGTTCCACGAGATCGGCCCATGTGTTTCCCCACGCGCCGGGGCTCGCGAATTTTCCATCAGCTTCGCGTTTGAACCAGTCGGGATGATTTTCCTGCAACGACGATCCCCAACCAGTGTGGTTGATGGCTAGATCCAAATAGAGCAAGCCGCCGCGCCTGTGGACGGCGTCGGTCAGTTCACAGAATTGCTGCACGCCGGTGGTGCGCCCGTCGAACTCCACCAGTGCCGGATCCACCGCCGTCAAATCCCCGCAGGCATAGGGACTGCCGAAGCGCCCCATACGCGCATAAACCGTGGGCGCCGGATTCACCGGCAGGAGATGCAGGATGCGGCAGCCCAGTGTGTCGAAAATATGCGGCAACTCGCGCGCCAGATCACGGAAGGTGCCCGAAGGTGGAATCACCGAGTAGCCCGCATTTTCCAATTGAAGAATCTCTGGCGCCGTGTGCGCCTGCGTGGTGGAACGGGCGGTTTTGCCCGGACCGAACATGCGCGTGAAGGCGCAGTAGATGAGGTTTGCAGTCCGACAATGATTGGGATGAACAGAGATGCCCACATTGTCGCCCTCAACCCAAGTCTGCCGTCCCTGCGAATCGACCGAGTACGCCTTGGCTTGAAAAAAACCGACCTCCGTGAGAGTCATCTCGACTGTCCAATCCCCACCAGATTTCTGAAAAGGAACATCACGCCAGGATGCGCCAGCAAGAATCGGGGTGGCATCAGGATTCTCAATAATTTCCCGATGCAACACAGCAGAACGACCCAGGTTTGTCCGAAGAAAGAGTTTTATGTCTGCAGAGGATTCGCCGAGGTCAGACTGAATGGTGAAATGCAGACGATCACCGACATGACGAACCAATCCTTCACCGGATTGTGGAGACATCATTACCTTGGGGATCATGCAGCTTGATGAAATCCGAAACTGATTTGCTTCTTTCACACACCGGCGCAGCAAATGCAAGTGCTCGCCACTGGCAATCAAAGCCAGCCGATGCCGGGATATTTCTTGATCAGAGCAGCGCGGAGTTTTGGGTACTGCTGCGATTTGAATTTGGGCCAGTCCAGCGTGTGTTCAATGAGTTTATTGTCTGGCCCACCAAGCCGCAGTTGTACGTTCACCTTGCCCTCGCAGATCTGTGGGTGCGACTTGAGTGCGAAACATTCATGCAGTTTCACAGTCAATTCAGGCGCAGCAAAGGCACCTGACGCATCGCTGGTGTTTGTTGAATAATTCAGTTTCAGTTTGCGACCATCTGGCCAGGAAATTGTCAGCGGCACCAGTTCGTTCAACCAAGCGACTTGCCCCGCTTCGAGGTGTTTCTGAAAAATGTCCTTCAGAGACAATGCCTGCGCTTCCTTCACCAGCGTCATCCCCGCGAACGCTCGTGCGAGACATGTGTGAACTCCCTTATCATCCAACGGCAAAACCTCCAATTCAGGCATGGCCTTGCAAAGCAGATTCACTCGCCCGATAAATTGTTTTACTTCGTGATTCAAGTTCGGCAGCTCAAAACATTCCTTTGAGAAGGCATCGGCCAAACATTGTCCCGAGGCTTTCGGATGGCATTCGCGCTGGTGTTCGTGATCGAGAACCAGATCGAGAAATCGGACCAGATTCACCGCAGCGACTCGCTTGTGACGATGATCGAACAGATGCTCCACTTTCGCGCTGACATGCTGCGGAAACATCTCATCGAGCCAGTCACGCTTCACCATCGTTGCCAGCCCAAGCAGAGTCAGATTGCCAGTGCGCCCTTCCACTTCGCGAATCGTGGCGGAGACAAATAACTTTGCATCCTGAACGACACTCTCTCGCATCAATGTGCCGCTGCGACTTTCTGACAAATCGCATTCCAAGGTAGCTTCATTGCGTCGAAGACAAAGCTGGTCGGCAAATCCGGCCATTATACAACGGAGCAAAGGTTCGTCTGACTGAGGAGCGGACTCCGCTTCAATTTCAGCTTTTTCAATCAACCTCTCGCGTTCGGCAATCTGTAGAAATTGCTCGAAGGTTTGCTCCACCTCGCGAGCGGCTCCGGCATGAACGCCATATCGTCGGCAGGTCACGACGTTGTAATTACAATTACGAGCGAAGTGCCACGCTCGCATCAGTGGAAAGAAATCCGATTCCGTGCCCGAATCGAACAACTCACGCGCTTCAGATGCCTGTTGATCCTCTCGGCCGGCACGAACCATCAGATTGCGTCCACTGACAAGTGCTGCGCAGAGCGATGCTTGTCGGACGCATCCTCGTCGCGATGCCTCGATCAACATCCGCGAGTAACGCGGATGCATCGGCAATCGCAGCATTTTTCGGCCAGTCTCCGTCAACTGTTCCGACACAGGATCGATAGCACCGAGGATATGCAGAAGTTTCTCAGCGCGCTCGACGGCAGGCATGTCCGGCTTGTCGAGCCAGTCGAATTGCGCCGCTCTTTGAATCCCCAGCGAGTGGAGAAGCAGCACCACTTCAGCCAAATCGCTCCGTTGAATTTCAGGAGCGTTTTTATCAGGGCGATTCAAGTGCCCGCTCTCAGTCCAAAGCCGATGACATGTACCAGGTGCAGTGCGTCCGGCACGGCCCTTGCGCTGCTCGGCCGATGCGCGACTGATTTCCTCAACTACCAAAGTACCGATACCACGCTCGGAATCGTAACGCGCCACTCGAGCCTGTCCGCTGTCTATCACATGGCGCACGCCATCGATGGTCACACTGGTTTCAGCGACATTCGTCGCAACGATGATTTTGCGAAGCCGATTCGTAGCAAAAGCGAAATCCTGTTGATCGGGCGGCAATTCACCATGCAATGGGATCAGCGCGACTTGTTCAGTCAAACGCTCGGATCGGACTGCGTTGATGGTGGACATGATTTCGCTCATGCCCGGCATAAAAATGAGAATATCGCCCGGCAAACCGTGATTCACGATGTCGGCCACGGATTGTGCCGCCTGCTCTGAGGCAGGTCGTTGATCGTGATGCTTGAGATACTGGATTTCGACGGGGAACATTTGTCCATCCGAGATGAGCACGGTCGCATCATTGAGATAGGCTGCGACAGGTTTGGCATCAAGCGTGGCGGACATCACGACGAGTTTAAGATCGGGTCGCGAGATTTGCTGAAGTCGTTTGGCAAGCGCGAGGGCAACATCGCTCTGCAAGTTGCGCTCGTGAAACTCGTCGAAGAGAATTGCGCCAACGCCGTTCAATACGGGATCGTCTTGCAGCCAGCGCAGGAGAATGCCTTCGGTCACAAATGCGATGCGAGTCTCTTCGTTGATGTGATCTTCGAACCGGACTTGATAACCAACTTCGCCACCCAGTTTAGATCTGCGTTCACTCGCAACTCGGGTGGCAACTGTCCTCGCGGCTACTCGTCGCGGTTGCAATACGATGATCCGTGAGTCGCCGACAATCCCTGCGTCCAATAACATCTGCGGAACTTGAGTGGATTTACCCGATCCAGTTGGCGCCACAATGACGAGGCGGTTATCCGCGCGCAGTGTGTCCACGATAGGATCGCGAATTTGCCAAATAGGAAGTGGGGTGCTCACCGCGAAGCTTTGTCTGAACCGTCGAATCGGTTACTTCAGCAATAATCGCACAATGACGGCAACGACGGAGGCGATCGTCATCAATCCACCGGGCATGAAAGCCTTGGTTTTGGCGAATCGCATACCGAAGAACGCCGCGAGCACGGCGATGAGTATGTTCGCCACAATATCATTTGTAGGTGCAGGAATAATTCTCGTTGCACACAGTGTCAGTGGCAATGCAAATGCCAGAGACGCGATGAGAGAGGCTTTGCTTTTGGCTTTCAGGAATCCGATCAGCCCGCCAACCACAAGTAACGCGATGTAAATCCAAAGGACGATTTCAGGTTTCATACCTGAAAAGAAGTGTCATCCACCGCCTGTAAAAACAACACTGAAATCAGTTGGCCATTGCCATCACAGACAGAACTTCACCGGAATCGCACTCGATGTTCACTTGAAATGGATGACAGCACACCTCGCAATCGACGGTCATGCTTTGAGCGCGAATTGTGACATCCACCGACAGCTCGGTAGGCTCGCCACAAAACGGACAAATCAGTTCTACAGACTCTTCCATAAACTCTCACCCAAGATACCTCGAAGGAGTGGAATTGCAAAATAAGGCTGGCATCGTTTCCGTACTTGCCAACTTGATTTACCCAGCCAACATCGCTGCATGAAATCCATTCCGGCTTCCATCGCAACTCTCGCCATCACATTACTGGCAACACAAATGAACGCGGCGCAACAACAGGCGGCCACGGCCCTCGTCTATTTCGGCACTTACACCGGCAAGGACAGCAAAGGCATTTACGTTAGCAAACTCAACTTGGCCACTGGCAATCTTTCCACACCAGAATTGGCGGCTGAAACCCGCAACCCGTCTTTTCTCGCGCTTCATCCGGGCGGCAAGTTTCTCTATTCAGTTGGCGAAGTCAGCGACGTTGGGCCAAAGAAAACGGGCGCAGTGAACGCATTTGCGATCGATATCCAAACCGGCAAGCTCACCGCATTGAACCAACAGGAATCAGGCGGAGCTGGCCCGTGTCATCTTGTCGTGGATAAAACCGGCCAGACAGTTCTTGTTGCCAATTACGGTGGAGGCAGTGCGGCATCTTTACCCATTGGAAAAGATGGCCGACTCAAATCCGCTGCGAGCATCATGCAACATACCGGCCGCAGCGTCACTCCACGTCAAAGCCAGCCCAATGCGCATTCCATCAACGTCTCGCCGGACAACCGCTTTGCCGTTTGCGCCGATCTCGGATTGGACAAGGTGCTCGTTTACAAACTGGATTCCGCCAAGTCCACGCTCACACCGAATGATCCGCCACACACCGCAGTGACTGGCGCATCAGGTCCGCGCCACTTCACTTTTCTTCCCAACTCGAAGTTCGCCTACGTGATCAATGAAATGACCTGCACAACCACTGCGTTTACTTACGACGCGAAAGCTGGGACGTTGATCGAGATTCAGACACTGTCCACATTGCCCAAAGGCGAGACTGTTCAAAAGGGGTATTCGACTGCCGAGATTCAGGCGCATCCCACGGGTAAATTCATCTACGGATCAAACCGGGGCCACGACACCATCGCCGTCTATTCCGTCGATGAAAAGAGCGGCCGACTGACGCTCACTCAAAGCCAGTCAACGCTTGGGAAAACGCCGCGCAATTTTGGAGTGGACCCGACTGGCCGCTGGTTGATTGCCGCCAATCAAAGTTCAGACACGGTTGTCGTTTTTGCCATCGACCAGAAAACCGGCGAACTGAAACCCAAGGGCGACCCCATCGCCGTGCCATCGCCCGTGTGCGTGAAGTTTCTCGTGTTGAAGTGACACGAACTATCTGACGACGGGACTCAGTGCATCGTCACTTCGCATGAGCCGATTCCTTTGCGAAGGTAATTGAATTGGACATTCGGGTGATCGGCCAGCAGCGACATCGGCACGG
The DNA here is from genome assembly GCA_945903605.1 of Akkermansia muciniphila. GTDB lineage: Bacteria > Verrucomicrobiota > Verrucomicrobiia > Limisphaerales > UBA1100 > CAMDOH01. The sequence continues at coordinate 2,850 of CAMDOH010000069.1, read as the reverse complement.
AAGTATCGACAATTCTCTTCGCAATCATCAGGCACGTGAGCCGCTGTCCAAATGGATTGTCATGACTGCCCGCATGCCAGATGGAAACTTTCTCGGATAGCCACGTCTCGACTGGCCCAACACTGATGGCCTGCGTGGGAACCATCGAAATATTCCCACCACCGGAAGTGCGTGCGTTTTGAGCGATCGTTAATGGATGTAGATTCACGACACGCGTGGCGAGTTTACGATATTCGGAGGGTGTTGGCGGCGCGGACTTATACTTGCCAGTTCGCGGCAGCGGATCATTGAATGCCCAATGTTTCACATCGCCCTGTCCACCTTGCATCACTGCGCAGCGCACACCAGACCAACTCGCGCGATACTCCCGCGTGTCGGCCTTCGGAAAATGTAAATTCGCATCCGACATCCGGAGCTTTTTATCGATGCGGTTGAAACACAGTTCCCTGTCGCATTTCTCAAATGAAAGCGGATGCGTCGCAGGCACTTCTTTGCCATCGATGCACCATTCGTCCATCCCCCAGAAATGTGCCGACCGGATATCGAGGCCGAGCGCGTTCACAATTCTGGCGACCAGTGGAAGCTGCTCGGTTGGCCCGATGGGACCGCAAATGCCAACCGGATTATCTGCTGAAGATCGTTTCCATGCCTCGATGTATTCAAGTGCCTCGGCCAAATAAAACTCCTCGATGGTGTCATGAAACACCACGCGGAAACCGGGGCGCGAAAGTTTGAGCATCTTCTCGGGAGTGAGTACGGCTGCATCGCGCACGATTTCCTTATCGAGTGTGGTGTAATCCCACCAGCCCGGAGCTACAGCGCTAAGTTTTCGCGACATGATCAAATACCTTTGATGAGATTCTTTTCGTAGGTTTTGTTGATGAGGAAATCCCTTCCTAACGCATCTCCGAGTGGATCAACCGGTGCAGAACTATAGCCGAGATGCAAATGACGGCGCCATCCTTCAGCATGCTTGAACTTTCGCGACATATTCCCAAGCGTGCGCGACATTTCTTCCATGGCTGCAAGATAAGAATTCATTCCCTGACTGACATCCAGCCAGCCCTGCTGACTTTGATGTGCTGCCAATGCCAAGAGCTTATCTTCATGTACAGTCGTCGTGTTGACGAAAGCGCCCGGCATGAGCCGTCGACGCAATGGATCGCAGAGACCGTGCGGCATCGCATGATAAATCGTCACGTCATGAAAAAAAGGAGGGCGCTGCGGAGTGCTGAGAAAGTTGGGCATTCCGTGAGTGAATGTAGCCGTGACAGCGAGTCGGCAAGTGTTTGTGTGATCCTCCATGTAATCCTGCGGAGAATGCGTGAGGACGATGGACGGTTTTACTTCGCGAATGACCGCCGATAATCGGCGAAGCGATTTGGAATCGTAAACAATTTCGAGATCGTCACAAAACGGCGCGTGCCAATGAGCACCGAGAAGCTTTGCTGCCGCCTTCGATTCCTTCCGGCGTACAGTCCGGGTTTTCGCCGGAGACATTTCAATGCTGCCGCAATTGCCGGTGGAGATGTTCAGATAATGAATCTCCCAGCCAGCTTTGCGCAGCAGAAGCAGCGTGCCCGCCATCCCGAATTCGATGTCGTCGGGATGCGCGGCAATGGCGATCGCAATCTTCATCTCAGAGTAAGAATTCGATCAACTGACGACTCACTTCAGTGTCACAATTTCACAGTCTTGTTTGTGCGCGCTGATTTATCGGCAGCGTAGATGACACGATGACTGCGCGCAGCATCGGCAAAACTGGTGAGTGCCATTTCTTTGCCGGCATCAAGTGCCTCGAAGAAGGCTTGGAATTGCGATTGGTACGGATGATCACTGACATCGCCAGAATCGAGCATCTTCATGGAAAGCTGGCTCCATTTGGCTTTGTTTGTTCCCAGTTTCATCGAGTGAAATTTGTCGTCGAGCAAACTGCCCTCGCTTCCGACGAGGTGGGTGTGGAAATAATAGGGCTGCAGACAATCCACCACAGCGGAGCATTTACCGATGGCGCCATTCTTGAATTTCAGAATGGTCACGCTCGTGGTGGTATATTCGTAAGGCTTGAATATCTTGCTTTGCGAACGCGTGTCGTAACTCGTCACCTCGGTCACTTCACTTTCCATGCAAAGCAGAAGCGCATCCAGCGCGTGACAACCCGCCGTGAGTAAGGAACTGCCGCCAGATTTCTTCTCGGTATTCCAACGGAACTGTCCATACCACGGCCCGATTCCGTGATAATAATCCACCTCGCCATAATGGATTTTGCCGAGCAGTCCGCGGTCGATGACGGATTTGGTAACTTGGAACTGACTCGAATAGCGGCACTCAAAACAGACGCAGGTTTTGACGTTCGCATCCTTGAGCACTTTCTCCATGGCATCGAGTTCCTTTGGCGACATGGCCAGAGGCTTCTCGATGATGATGTGCTTTCCAGCTTTGGCGGCCTTGATAAAATGTTCCGGATGCTTGTCGGGATAACTGCAGATCGAGACGGCATCGATGGATTTGTCGGCCAACATCGCATCCAGATCTGTGTAGGTCTTAATGGGGCCGCCATACTGGGCGCTCAACTCGGCCGCATTTTGTGGGCGAGAAGAGTAAATGGCGGTGACGCGCGCGCTATTGGATGCGTTGATGGCGGGAATGTGCGCAGTTGCAACCCAGCCAAAACCGATGATACCGACATTGTATTGTTTCACAGGATGGGCGCAGTATCAGCGCTCAATCATCAACACGCAAATTCAAATTGGATAAACCCGAAACCCAACTCAAAGGCTGCCTCGCAGTTCTTTTTGTGAAAGCGCCACGAGAAGGAACCGTGAAAACCCGACTCGCAGTCAATGTTGG
>CAMDOH010000068.1 GCA_945903605.1 Akkermansia muciniphila | reverse complement strand
CCCGGCGCCTTTGCCAATCTGGGTGACAAACCGCTGCCCGAAGCCGAGGCCCGTGCCATCGCCGATGTCGCCGCCAGCGTCGCCACTCCCGATGCCGCGGCATTTCTCTTCCGCCATATTCGCAGCGCCAACGAGCCCACCGAAACGCTCGCGCGTCATCTGCGGCACATCGTCCGTCACGCGCCGGTGAATGAACTCGATGCCGTCACCGGATTTGCCCGCGAGAAATTCGCCGGCGACCTTGATTTGCAGACAGCACTTTTTAAGAGCGTGCAGGAAGGGGCGGCACAACGCGGCTCGGGTTTGACACCGGCAGCACTTTCTTGGGGCGGCGACCTTGCTGGTAAACTGCTCGCCTCCACGAGTGAAGGGGCCACGTGGACCCATGCGCCGCTCATTGGCGCCGCCGAAAAACGCAGTCCGTGGGCCTTTCAGGAACGGCTTTGCGCCGACGGACAAAAGGTGCAGGTGATGTCGAGCCTCCCGAATGGCGAGCCCCTCACCGGCACGCTGCGTTCGGCCACGTTCTCGCTGCCTGCCAAGTTGAGCTTTTATCTCTGTGGCCACGACGGCCCGCCCGATAAATCCGCGCAAAAGAAAAACAGCGCGCGCCTGTGCGACGCCACCACGCGCGCCGTGCTGCGCGAAGCCGCGCCGCCGCGCAACGATGTGGCGCAAAAGATTACTTGGAACCTCGCCGATGTGGCGGGGAAAGAGGCGTTCATTGAATTCACCGATGGCGACACGGGCACGGGTTTTGCATGGCTCGCCTTTGGCCGGTTTGAACCGGCGTTGCCGCAGCTCGTCCTCAACAGCCCCATCCAGCTCGCGCAACGTCAGCAGGCCGGTGCGGAACTGGCGCGGGTGTTGAAAGTGAAGTCCGCTGAAGGCGAGCTTGCCAAGTTGCTTGGCAATACGAATGGCGACCTCGAAGCGCGCGGCGCCTCTGCGAGAGCGCTCCTCACACTCAACTCCAAAGCATATCTGGCCGGCATCGGCCAATTGGCGACCAACTCGGCCACACCGCCGGCACTGCGCGGGATGGCGGCACTGGCATTGGCCGAAGTGGATTTGCCCGAGGCCAGCGCGCTCTTGATCGCGCCACTTCGGGAAGCCTCGCGTAGTCCGCAGTTGCTGCTCGCCGCTGCGATGGCAGGCACGCCCAACGGCGCAGAACGCCTCTTGGTGGCGGTGGAATCCAAATTGATTTCGCCACAATTGATCCTGGAGAAAGCCGTGAAAGAAAGGCTCACGGCCACGGCGCCAGCCAGGTTCGCAGAACGATTTGCCAAGCTGACTCAAGGAGTGACCCCCTCGGATGGCTCGCGGCAAAAGTTGATTGACCAACGCCGCAGTGCCTTTGCCACTGCGAAGAGTTCGGCTGAAGCGGGCGCGAAAGTTTATACCGTGGCTTGCGGGGCCTGTCATCGCATCGGCAATGAAGGCGGACTGGTGGGGCCGCAGTTGGACGGCATCGCCAATCGCGGATTGGAACGCTTACTGGAGGACATCCTTGATCCCAACCGAAATGTGGACCACGCCTTTCGCACCACGGTGTTTATTTTGAAGGATGGCGAGAGTGTCACCGGCCTCTTCCGCCGCGAAGAAGGCGCGACGATTGTCTACGCCATCGCCAATGGACAGGAAGCGCGCGTGGCGAAGTCCGACCTCAAAGCCCGCCGCGAATCGGACCTCTCGCTCATGCCCGCCAATTTCGATGAAGCCCTCACGCCTCAAGCCATGAACGACCTGCTGGCGTTCTTGCTGAAGACGACGAAGTGAAAGATTTATTTCTGCAGGTGTTCTTGCAGGAAGAGCAGTGTGGCGAGGAATTGGTAATCTTGATTGGCGCGTTTGCGGAAGCCGTGGCCTTCGTCCTCTGCCATCACATACCATGTGGGGATTTTCCGGTTACGCAGGGCCTTGACCATTTGTTCGGCTTCGGTGAAAGGAACGCGCGGGTCGTTTTTTCCCTGCACGACCAATAATGGCCGAGTGATTTGAGCCACGTTGTTCAATGGGGAAATCTTTTCCAAATAGGCGCGCATGACGGGATCGCGCTCGTCGCCGTATTCGACACGGCGCAAATCGCGTCGGTAATCCTGTGTGTTCTTGAGAAAGGTGACGAAGCTGGAGATCCCGACAATGTCTATGCCGCAGCGCAGAAAATTATTGTACTCAACCATGCAGGCAAGGGTCATGTAGCCACCGTAGCTGCCGCCCATGACGCCAATGCGATCGCCGTTCAGACTCGCATCTTCTCGAATCCAATTCATGACGACATTGATATCGTGTACTGCGTTGAGGCGGTTGGTGCCGTTGTCGAGTTTAAGGTAGGTCTTGCCGTAGCCGCTGGATCCGCGAACGTTTGGATAAACGATGGCGATGCCCAGTTCATTGATCAGATAATTGTTTCTGCCAATGTAGTTGGGGCGAGATTGTCCTTCCGGGCCGCCGTGGATATTGATGACGACGGGTCGTTTGCCGGGAAATTTTTCTGCATCGGGCCGATAAATAATCCATGGAATGGTTACGCCATCGGGCGCGGGTCGCTTGACGCGTGTCGGCTCGACAAATTTGCTGCGCTTGTTGTCTGGCTTGGCAGCGATGGTCCAATCTTCAATCTCTCCACTCCGCATGTGAATGGAGTACATCGCGCTCGGTTGCAAATGCCAAGAATGGGAAAAGGCGAGTTCCGATGAGTTGGGATGCCATTCGATGGAGCTGATCACGCCGGGCGGCAATTTGGGTTCCAGCTTGATTGCGCCTGTGGAAACCTCGGCGATTCGGAGATGGCTGCTGCCGTCCTCGTTGGTGACGATGGCGATGAATCGACCGTCGGGAGAAAGTTCGAATGCCTCGACGTCCCACTGCAATTTGTCCATGAACGCCGTGACTTTTCCCTTCATCAAATCCAGTTTCTGGATTCGTAGAAATTCCGATCCCTCATCGGTCGTGTAGAATACATGCCGTGAGTCGTGAGAAAACCGCCCTTGCCCATGCGACGCCGCTTCGTCGGGCGTGATTTTGGACAACGTGCCGGTCTTCGTGTCGCACAGATGAAGGTGGCTTTCGTTGATAGAACGATAATCGCGCAGCAACACCAACAATTCATCGGGTGACCAGGACTCAATCCCCCAACCGCCACCGGCCAATTCCGCAAGTCGTCGCTCGGACTTCGGGTCATCGGCGTTCATCACGTACAGATCATTGTCGCGGCCATTTCGCTTGGTGCTCATGTAAGCGAGTTGGCGTCCCGATTGCGACCAGTGCGCTTGCGTATTGCGCGACTTGCCATCGGTGAGTCGAACCGGCTGTGTGCCATCTCCCTTCAACAGCCAGTATTGATAGAATTCATTCCCGCCTTCATCACGACTGAAAAGAATCTGACCACTCTTATCCGGCCGATACTGTGCGCCGCGGATGGGTTCCAACCCCGTAGTGAGCCGCACGAGATCAGCCGCGTCACTCGCCGGAACGATTTGCGAATAAAGCTGGCTGACTGAATCCTCCGCCTTGCGGCCGATCAACAGCATCTGTCGACGTTGCGGATGCCAGCCCGTGAATTGAAACACTTCCCGCTCGATATAGGGACGGACGGACTCAGCAAGATTCTTGGGGATCTCCGGCACGGATTCAGCACGGATATTCTTGGGCACCTCCTGCGCCACAACCATAGTGGCCACACAGAACAACACAGCGCCAACAGATGTTCGGAGTTTCATGATCGAGCCGAATCTTTCTTCACGGCACATCGCTGACAAGTGAAATCCAGCCACTCACAGCATTGCCCGCGCCTGTCCGCGTGCTAGAATCACGCAGATGCAAATCGTCACCAAGCTCCTCCACACTCGTTATCGCGTCAATGACCTCGCCAGTACCGTCCGATTTTACACGGAAATTCTCGGCCTTGCAGAAGTGCGCCGACACAAATCGCCGCGTGGATCTGAACTGGTTTTCCTGCAAACTCCCGGCAGCGAAGAGCTGATCGAAATCTGCAGTTTCCCCGCCAGCGGCCCAGTTCACGTTCAAGCCGATCTCACCCATCTCGCCTTTGAAGTGGCGAGTCTTGAGGAGTTCGGCCAACACCTTGCGCGGCACAATCTCAAATTCTCTGATGGCCCCACGATGAAAGAAGGTGGCGGCGGCTTTGCCTTTATCGATGCACCCGAAGGCTACGAGATAGAACTCATCGAGCCGTCGAAACAACCCAACTCGTACTAAACCGATCCACCATGAAAACATCACCCCTCGTTGCTGCTGCTCTACTCGCGATTTCACTCAACGCCAGCGCGGCAGATCCAGTCGTTCCAGAAAATGTTCTCTTCGAACGGAATATTGAGTTCGCAAATCCAGATGGCCAGCATTTGCAACTCAACATCGCCCGACCCAAGAATGCGACCGGCCTGATGCCAGCGGTTGTTTGCATTCATGGTGGCGGGTTTCGTGCCGGTTCGCGCGAGGGTTATAACAAACTTTGCCTCACACTCGCTGAGAATGGTTTTGTCGCCGCAACGGTCAGTTACAGGCTCGCCCCGAAATATCAGTTTCCCGCAGCCGTCCACGACACAAAGGCTGCCGTCCGTTGGCTGCGAATGAACGCGAAGAAATTCAGCATCGACCCCGACCGCATCGGTGTCACAGGCGGATCTGCTGGCGGACATCTGGCGCAATTCCTTGGCGTCACAGCAGGCTTGAAAGAATTTGAGGGCGATCAAAACGCCGGAGCCTCCAGTCAGGTTGCTTGCGTGGTGAATGTTTACGGGCCGAGCGATTTCACCAAGTCTTACGGCAAAAGTGTCGATGCGCATCTTGTCCTGCCGCTCTGGCTCGGAGGCGATTTGCAAACGGCCCGAGCCAATCACATCCGCTCAAGCCCGCTCAATTGGGTGACGCCTGCCGCCGCGACCACCTTGCTCATCCACGGCACCGAGGACAAATATGTTGCGCACGAACAAGCGGTTTGGATGCGCGACCGACTCGTGGCCAGCGGAGTTTCAGCGGAACTGCTCACTCTCGCAGGGGCCGGACACGGATTCAAAGGTGCCGACGCCGAAAAGGCTGACCGTGCGCTGCTGGATTTTTTCACTCAACAATTGAATCCAGGAAAAAAGTAACACGCGATGCGATGGCGCGCTTGTCAGTTCAAATTCATTTTCCCACGACCAGCCCTGGTGATGGGAGTGTTGAATGTAACGCCTGATTCGTTTTCCGACGGCGGAAGGTTTTCAGAAACCGAGGCTGCCGTCGTCCGCGCGCGACAGCTCATCGAACAAGGTTGCGACATCCTCGACATTGGCGGCGAATCGACACGCCCCGGAGCGGCCATCGTGGACGAAGCCGAGGAACTGCGCCGTGTGATCCCGGTGATCGAGCAACTTTCCAAATCCATCTCAGTGCCTATTTCCATCGACACCTCCAAACCAGCCGTTGCCCGTGTTGCGATTGCGGCCGGCGCGAGCATCGTGAATGACATCGCTGCTGCGCGCGCCGACAGAGAGATGCGCCGCCTCGTGGCTGAATCTGGTGTCGGCTACATTTGCATGCACATGCAAGGCACGCCGCAAACGATGCAGGCGGCACCGCACTACGACTCTATCGTGGATGAAGTGGAGGCGTTTTTTGTGTCGCAGATCGCATCGCTCGAATCCTCCGGAATCCATACCGAGCAGATCGTGCTCGATGTCGGCATCGGGTTTGGAAAGACACTCACTCACAATTTGGATTTGCTGGCAGCGCTACGGAGATTTACCGTCCTCGGACGACCTGTGTTGCTGGGTGCCTCGCGCAAATCATTCATCGCACAGATAACCGGCGCACCCACGGACAGCCGGCTGGCGGGAGGATTGGCGAGTGCGAGTTGGGCGGTATCACAAAAAGTGAACATCATCCGAACACACGATGTGACCGAGACAGTGCAAGCGCTGCGAATCATCGAAGCGATCACAGGCAGAGATTGAATGGATAAGTTGCTGGAAATAATTTCCATCCTTTGGCGGCCATGCGTCGAAATATTCGCCTTGGCGATCGTCATCTATTATCTCTTTTATTTCTTCCAGCGCACCCGCGGTTGGCCTGTCGTGGTGGGCTTTCTCGTGTTGCTCGCGCTCACGCTCGTCACTGAATTGACGAACATGAAAGTGCTCGCGTGGGTTCTTGAAACCTTGTTTGCCTTTTCCGCACTCGCCATTCTCATCCTGTTCCAGCCGGAATTGAGGCGGCTACTCGCGGAGCTTGGCAACCTCCCCATGTTCAGCCAGCACAGCGCGCCTCAACCCAATCTGGAGATACTTTTGCATGCCATCGAGCGCCTCTCGAAAAACCGTACCGGCGCCATCATTGCCTTGGAGCGCACAATACAGATCGCGCCCGAGGTGGAATCGGGCGTGGCTGTGGATGCGGCACTCTCCACCGAATTGCTCGAGACGCTTTTTTTCCAGAACAGCCCGATGCACGACGGCGGCGTGGTTCTAAAAAGCGGACGAATCACACACGCTGCCTGCATTTTCCCGCTCACGCACCGGCCCAATCTGAGCGCATCACTCGGCACACGTCATCGTGCGGCAATCGGCTTGACGGAGGAGACGGATGCCATCGCCGTCGTTGTCTCGGAAGAAACTGGCGGGATTTCATTCTGTGAGGCTGGTGAATTGAAGCAGAATATTCCTTTGGCTGAATTACAGCAGCTCCTCGAAACCCGGTGGCGAGTTGGACAGAAACCAGTCCAGCCTGAGTCGCCGTTCTTTGTCCGAATTCGGGAACACAATCGCGCCATCGCAAAGGCCTTTGAAAGTACATTCAAACCCAAGTAGCCATGTTCAAAAACCTTTTCAGCGATTTGGGGATGAAGCTGCTCTCGCTCGGTTTGGCCATCATGGTGTGGTGGATCATCAAGATCGGAGCTGAACTGAGATACCCCGCCGAAGACAAACTGCCGGGTTTGCTGCGCCGCACTCCTTCAGTCATCCCAACGAATCCACCAACTCAACCAACAGTCCCCGATCGCTCATGAGCAATCTCAAATCCTCGCAGATTTTCGGCACGGATGGCGTTCGCGGCACAGCGAACATCGAACCTGTTACCGCCGAAACTGCTTTGAAACTTGGCCGGGCCGCGGCCTACGTTTTCAAAAATCTCGAGCCTCAAGCGCGCAGTCATTTGCGCCATCGCATCGTCATCGGCAAAGACACCCGACTTTCGGGCTACATGCTGGAGAGCGCAATGGCTTCTGGAATTCTCTCCATGGGAGTGGACGTGCTGTTCATCGGCCCGCTGCCGACTCCCGGGGTCGCCTACATCACTCGCAGTTTGCGTGCGGATGCCGGCATCGTCATCACTGCGTCGCACAATCCCTATGCGGACAACGGCATCAAGTTTTTCCGCGCCGACGGATACAAGTTGGATGACAAAACAGAATCTCAAATTGAAGACATGGTCTTCAACGGAAAGATCGAGACTATCCGGCCTACTGCCGAAGCCATCGGCAAGGCCGTTCGTATTGACGATGCTCTCGGCCGGTACATCGAATATGTGAAATCGTCGTTCCCACGCGGGATGACACTTGAAGGACTCCGCCTCGTGGTCGATTGCGGAAACGGAGCCGCATATAAATCTACGCCGTGCGTCCTGCGCGAACTCGGTGCCGAAGTCATCGCCATTGGCAATCAGCCCGACGGCACGAATATCAACAGGGGTTGCGGTTCCATGTATCCAGAACAGCTCAGCCAACTCGTCCGCAAACACGAGGCTCATTGCGGCATCGCGCACGATGGCGATGCTGACCGCGTTTTACTCTGCGATGAGAACGGGCAATTGCTCGATGGCGACGACATTCTTGCCATCTCAGCGTTGGAAATGCTGCGCGAAGGCACGCTCGCAAATCAGACCGTGGTCTCCACCATCATGAGCAACGCCGGACTGGAATCTGCCATTCAATCCGCTGGCGGGAAAATGATCCGGACACCGGTTGGCGACAAATATGTGATCGATGAAATGATTCGAGGCGGATTCAACCTCGGCGGAGAATCGAGCGGCCACCTGATTTTCTCCGAACATGCAACGACTGGCGATGGCCTGATTGCGGCGCTTCAAATGTTGCGCGTCATGCGCACACGACAGGAACCTCTCTCGCGATTGGCCACGTGCTGGACGCGTTTCCCGCAAATCATCTCCAACATTGTGGTGCGGGAGAAACGGCCGTTTGCCGAATTGGATGGCGTGTTACAGCTCGTGGCCGATGCGGAAATCGCGCTCAAGCCAATTGGCGGCCGGATTCTGCTCCGTTATTCCGGCACCGAATCCAAAGCGCGATTGCTGCTCGAAGGCAGTGATCGTGCTGTGCTCGAGGTTTGGGACAAGCGCATTTCCAACGCGGTCCGCAGCCAAGTCGGTGCGAATTAACGCGCGCCCGAATGCCGCAATTCCTTCGCGGCGGCCACCAAGTTTTTGAGCGCGGGATCCACCTCGTCCCAAGTGCGCGTTTTCAACCCGCAATCTGGATTCACCCACAGATTGCGTCGCGGCAGAACGGTTTGAGCTTTGTGCAACAGGTTCACCATTTCGTCCGTCGCAGGAACGCGAGGCGAATGGATGTCGTACACGCCTGGCCCGATTTGGTTCGGATACTTGAAGCTCACAAACGCACCGAGCAATTCCATGTTCGACCGAGATGTCTCGATTGAAATCACGTCGGCATCCAGCTCAGCAATCGAGTCGATGATGTCGTTGAATTCGCAGTAGCACATGTGCGTGTGAATCTGAGTATCATCCGCCACGCCACTGCTGGATAAACGGAAAGCGTCCACTGCCCAACGCAGATAGGCCGCCCAATCGGTGCGGCGCAACGGCAATCCTTCGCGCACAGCAGGCTCGTCGATTTGGATGACATGGATGCCGGCGGCTTCAAGATCGTTCACCTCATCGCGAAGAGCCAAAGCAATTTGCTTGGTCGTCTCCGAACGCGGTTGGTCATCACGCACGAAACTCCATTGCAACACCGTGACTGGACCGGTCAACATGCCTTTCATGTGCCGCTTGGTGAGGCTCTGCGCGTATTGCGACCAGCGCACAGTCATCGGATTAGGCCGTTCAACATCGCCAAAGATGAAGGGCGGCTTGACGTAGCGGCTGCCGTAACTTTGCACCCAGCCATTTTCGGTGAATGCAAATCCACTGAGTTGCTCGCCGAAATATTCGACCATGTCGTTGCGCTCAAATTCGCCGTGGACGAGCACGTCGATGTCCCACGCCTCTTGTCGGCGAACCGCGTCCTGCACTTGAATGGCGATGAAGCTGTCGTAATCGGCCTGCGACATCTCGCCTTTTTTCAGCTTGGCACGAGTGGACCGGACTTCGGCCGTCTGCGGAAAGGAGCCGATGGTCGTAGTCGGAAAATCTGGGAGGCAAAACTTCTGCCGTTGTTTTTCGTCGCGCACGGAAAACACCGACTGGCGACGAATGTCTTCGGGCCGGACAGCGGCACAACGCGCTTTGACTTTCGGATTGTGGATCCGCGGGCTTTTGCTGCGCGCCTCGCAGGAGGCATGATTGGCAGACAACGCAGCGGCGACGTCTTTGCCGCTCAATGCGGCAGCCACAGTGGAAACTTCGGAAAGTTTTTCTTCGGCGAAGGCGAGCCAGTCTTTGATTTCACCGTTGAGCCGCACTTCATTCCGCAGTGTGACCGGTGAATGAATGAGCGAGCATGAGGGCGCGATCCAAAGTCGATCTGCGCCAATCTTGCCGCGCACGGATTCCAAACGCTTGATGGATTGCGCAAGGTTGTTCTTCCAGATGTTGCGGCCATCAATGATACCGACGGAAAGAATTTTGTCTACTGGCAATGCCGCGACCACGGCATCCAATTCGTTGCCAGCGCGCACGGCGTCGACGTGAAATGCGTCCACCGGCAGTTTCATGAAGTCAGCCAAGTTGTCGCGCAAATCTCCAAAGTAGGATGCCAGCAAAATCTTCAATTTTGGAACAGCCTGCCGAATCTCAGCGTAGGCTTTGGCCAAACCTTGTTTCTGTGCAGGCGACAAATCGAGAACGGCAATCGGTTCATCCAATTGAACCCACTCCGCGCCGAGGTCTTGAAGTCGCTTGAGAATTTCGATGTAAACCGGCAGCACTTTGGGCAGGAGATCCAGACAGCTGGCGGCGCTTGCACCCGCATCGGTCATCTTGCTCAACGAAAGATAAGTCACCGGCCCGATCAGCACGGGCTTGGTGCGGATGCCCAGTTCCAACGCCTCTTTAAATTCATCAAACACCTTCGTTCCAGCGATGCGGAAGGCCGTACCGGACGACAATTCGGGCACGATGTAATGATAGTTCGTGTCAAACCATTTGGTCATTTCGCTCGCGGTCGAGCTGGCGCCTTTGCCACCCCGTGTTCCGCGCGCGATGCGAAATAACAAATCCAGATCCACCTGCGAACCGCTCCACTCAAACCGCGCAGGCACGGCGCCCAACAAGCAAGACATGTCCAGCATCTGATCATAAAAACTGAAGTCGTTGGAGGGAATCAGGTCGATGCCTGCATTTCTTTGCCGCTCCCAATTCGCGCGACGAATCGCTTTGACCGCCGCCAGCAAGTCAGCCGCCGGCAGCTCGCCTTTCCAATAGGCTTCTGTGGACTTCTTCAATTCGCGCTTCTCACCAATGCGTGGGTAACCGAGGTTATTTGTCTTCATTTTGTTAAAATTTGGCTGCCGGATTTTGAGCTGCAGCAGTCGGGAACTTAACGGGACACGAAAATCATGCAAACAAATATTTTCATATCCGGATTCGTTGATATGTAAGATTGGAAGCTCATGTTTCCATGTCCCACCGCAGCACGGACACGGTCGAGCCTGCGGCCAAAACCGTTTCTGGGGCCACATCCACCAATCCATTTGCGCGACTGAGCGAGCCGAGGGCATGCGACGCCTGCAAGCCGGCGGAGCGCACGTTGCCATGTGAGTCTACATGAACCCGCATGAAATGCCTGCGGTTTCCGCGGTTGACCAACGGCTCGGCAAGGTTGCTTGGATGCGATGGAAGTGCCAATTGCGTCGCGCCCTGCATTGCCAAAAGGGTTGGCCGGACGAGCAGTAAATAAGTGACGAACGCCGAAACTGGATTTCCCGGCAACCCGAACAGAACTTTGTCGCGAAGGCTGCCGAGCACGAATGGTTTTCCCGGCTTGATGTTGACCTTCCACAAGTCGATGGCCCCGCCCATCTGAGTGAAGACGTCTTTTACAAAATCGAATTCGCCAACGGAAACGCCGCCGGTCGTGATCACGATGTCGCATGAGTTGAAGGCGTGTTCCAAGAGTTTGCGAATTGCGTCGGGTTTGTCTTCCACCAACGGGAAAACAGTTGGCTGACCGCCGGATTTCCGGACCAGCTCAGCGAGCATGATCCGGTTGCTCTCGTGAATGTGACCTGGCCGGATGGGGTTGCCCAATTCAATCAGCTCCGAGCCCGTCGCGACGATCCCCACCTGCGGGCGTTGTGCGACGGTCACGATTTCAACTCCAGCTGAACTCAACACCGCGAGTGTGCCCGCTGAAAGTCTTTGTCCGGCCTGCGCAATGACCTCGCCACTTTTAACATCTTCGCCACGCAATCGGACATGTTCCCATGGCCGCACTCGATCGAGAATTTGCACTGTGGAATCACCTATCAATCGCGTGTCTTCTTTCATCACGACCGCATCTGTGCCGGCTGGCAGAGCGGAACCCGTCATGACTTTGACACAGCATCCGGCGGCAACCTCGGTTTCGAACAATGTCCCAGCGGGTGTCATTCCAGACACGTGCAGAACAACCGGAGACTGGCCACTTGCCGAAATGACATCGCTGGAACGAACGGCAAATCCATCCATCGCAGAATTATCAAACGGCGGCAAATGGGTGGGGCAAATCACATTGTCATTCAGAAAGTACCCGGCAGATTCAATGAGCTTCAATCGATCGCTCCCCAATCTCGGGGTGATTCGAATTGCCCGATCTAAGGCTGACTCAAGCTCAATCACAACGAGCGAAAGTAGGATTGTTGGCAGCAACTACAAAGAAAAAACGCCTGATGAAATTCAGCAATTTCTGTGATGTGAATTACGCCGAGCTTACCGGAGTTCAGTTCGCTGACTGAATCAAATAGAGGCTGACTTATGGAATCCTAGCACCAGCACGACCACCGCCGGGTTGCGCGCCGCCAGCACCACCTGGTGCGCCGCCGATACCGCCGGGTTGCTGTCCACCGCCGTTATTGGCACCACCATTTGCGCTATTGCCAGCCCCATTGCCAGCACCCTGACCGCCACCGGGTTGTGTAGCACCACCTTTGGCGCCCCCTCCGCCAGCTTGAACTCCGCCACCCGTTTGTGCAGCACCACCTTTGGCACCTCCTCCGCCAGCTTGAACTCCGCCACCCGTTTGCGCGCCGCCGCCAGCATTACCACCACCACCGCCAGCACTGCCTGTTTCAAAACTGCCTTCGCGACTGTTGAGTCGAAGGTATGCACGACCAGATGCTGTCGAGTTGGTTCCTCCATCAATCCTTCGCAAAGGGGCTTGAAGCGTTCGCCCTCCGAACATGGGTGCGGAAAATGAACTTAGCTCGCCGCGCGTATAGCCATTATTGAGTATGCGACTCCCATTCAACCCACCTTGACCGCGACCTGCATTGACGCCACCGGCGGTATTATTCGTGTTGTTATTCCCGCCGCCACCGGGCTGCTGAGCGCCGCCACCGGGTTGTTGAGCACCGCCACCAGCAGGTTGGCCAAATGCAACTATCGCCAAGCCCAAGCTAACCATTAATACAACTGTTTTCATCAGTTTCCTCTTCTAAAGTTCAGTCCTTTGCTCTACTTGTCAAGTGAGTTAGACGGCTTCGCTCTCCCCTGTCCCTAACCGCCCTTCTTCGCAGGTTATCCACAGCACAACCAGTGCCAGAAATAATTTCTATAACCCTCTATTTACCAATACAAAACTGGCTAAAAATGGAGTCCAGCAGATCTTCGGTTGTCGTTTTACCCACAATCTCGCCGATGGCATTCATTCCGATGCGTAATTCCATTGCCACCAGTTCGAGTGGCTGACCGGCTCGCAACAAGGCAGTCGTTCGTTCTGTTGCCTCTTTGCCTCGCCTCAACGCATCCTGATGTCGCGAATTGATCATCACCTGCAACATCTCAACGCGAACTTCACCGGACCAAACCAATTCCTTAATCGTGTCTTTCAACAATTCCAATCCAACCCCGTCGATCGAGCACATTTCGACAACCGGCACTCCGTGACCCGCTTGAAATTGGAGTCGCGCAGGAAGATCCATCTTGTTTCGGACAATCACCCGCTTTTTCCCAGCAAACTCCGCAAGATAACGCCCGTCCTCTTCCGTGAACGGCTCGCTGCC
>CAMDOH010000067.1 GCA_945903605.1 Akkermansia muciniphila | reverse complement strand
CTCATCCGCAAGCCCGGCGTGGGCCATCATCCGCACGGCCTCGATGATTCAACGCCCATCGTGGACTTCATCGCCAAGCACTCGAAGTAGTCGCGTCGTTGCGAGCAACGCTGCAGCCTATACTTTTGGCCCGAGCAAAGTGCCTCCATCGCAGACAATCGTCTGGCCGGTGATGCAACTCGAACCCGTGATGAAAGTGAGAATGGTGGCGGCGATGTCTTCAGGCTCGCACACTTTGCCGAGCACGTTGGCCTGCGCGCGCGCGGCTTTGGCGCTTTCATAATCAGCGCCGAGTCCTGTTTGCAGCCATTCGCCGGCGATGAATCCCGGCGCGACAGAGTTCACACGAATCTTCGGCGCAAGGGCACGAGCGAGCGAGATCGTCAGGTTGATGAGCGCGGCCTTGCTCGCGCAATACGGAACGGAACTGCCCACGCCGACGATGCCCGCCGTGCTCGTCACATTCACCACCACCCCTGCGCCACTGGCCTCCAAATGCGGTCGCGCCGCGCGAATGCACTGGAACGGGCCTTGGACATTCACACCAAAAATGCGCGCCCAATCGGCGTCGGTCACCGCTTCCAAATCCTGATGCGGAATGAATCGCGTGGTGCCGGCGTTGTTCACGAGAATGTCCAGCCGACCAAACGCTGCCACGGCGGCGGCGACCATCGCGCGACAGGCGGCGTCGCTGGAAACATCGGCGGCGAAGACGTGAGCCTTCACCCCGAGCGCGCGCACTTCGGCGGCGACATCTTCGGCGCGTTCGGGCGTGCGGCTGTGATTGATGAGAACGGAAACGCCCTCGCGAGCGAGTGCCAGCGCCGTCGCGCGGCCGACTCCGCGACTGGCTCCGGTGACGATGGCGGCCTTGCCTTGTAAATTCATCACGCATTGCGTCGCGTTTGCGGGGCTTTGGCAAATGAAAAGTGGCTGGTTTATTTTCCCTGCGTCATCGGGCTTGACTGGCTTGCAAGGGCGCGGTCAGTTTTGGGCATGATTAAATCCTTGGCTTCACTCGCGGTGTTGTTGGCCGTCACTTCAACCCTCGTCATCGCCCGCGAAAAGCCCGCGCCGCCGCCTTCGCGTTATTCTTATTCCATCAAGGTGGATGAAAAATCGCTGCCCAAAGGCGTGAGCGTGCGCGAGGTGGTGGCGGGCCAAAGCTCGCGGTACTTCATCAAGAATGCGGGTGATCTGCCGTTGGTGATCGGCGAGATCCATTCCAACAATCAACTCGTGAGCGGCACAAAACTTCAGTATGGAAAAGTGTATGGCTGGTTTCCCAATGGCGTGCCGATGGAGGGGAAAACGCATTTGAAGGGTTGGCAGGCGCCCTTCGGCGACATCCCCGAATCGCTGCTCATGCTGCCGCGCGAACCGGCGAAGATTTACGAGGGACGCAAGCCGGGGTTGGGCAAAGAAGTGCCGAAGCCCGAGGCCGCTTCCATCAAGGTCACCTACGATGGCCAGCCGCATGAGATTAAAATCACCATCCACTATTCCCTGAACGAAGCGTATGACAAGTGAGCGGCCAATCCTCTCTTGACCCCATCGCATGGCCGCCGTCAGACTCGTTGCATGTTCAAGTTTTTCGCCTCGCTCGTAGCGTCGCTCTCTTTGGCTTCGGTGGCAGCGGCAGCCGAAACGCCCAAAGGAATGTTGCCGGTGGGCAGGGATGGCAAGGCGTTGAACACGGATTTTGAGTCGGGCGACTTGCGCGATTGGACGGCGGCGGGCGAGGCGTGGAAGGGCCAGCCGGTGAAGGGGCCGATCAATCCCAAGCGCAAATTCGGCGAGGGCAAGCTCGCCAATCATCAGGGCGATTTCTGGATCGGCACCTACGAAGTGCTGGAAGACGCGCCCAAAGGCACACTCACCAGCGCGCCTTTCAAAGTGACGCGGAGGTGGGCGGCATTCCGTGTGGCGGGCGGCAATCTGGCGGAGACGCGCGTGGAACTGGTTTCGGTCGATGGCGGCAAAACCATTTTCACCGCGCGCGGACAGAATTCAGAAACGATGCTGCCGATGGTCGTGGATTTGCAGGCGCAGTCGGGCAAGGAGATTTTCATCCGCATTGTGGATGACAGCGCCGAGGGCTGGGGCCATGTGAACTTCGATGACTTCCAATTCTACGCCGAGCGGCCGGCATTCGTCGATGAGGTCCAACCCGCACCCAAGCCCGCGCCATTGGACGACGTGAAACATGCGGGATTGACGGCGGAGGAAGTGGTGAAGGCCGCGACGCTGCCGCCGGGTTTCAAGCTGCACGTTTTCGCCGCCGAGCCGGACGTGAAGCAGCCGATCGCCTTCTGCATCGATGACCGTGGGCGGCTGTGGGTGATTGAGAATTACACTTACCCGCAGCGGCAGCCCGAAGGCAAAGGCACCGACCGCATCGTCGTTTTTGAGGACACGAATGGCGATCACAAGTTTGACCGGCGCACGGTATTCATGGAGGGACTGAATCTGGCGAGCGCCATCGAGTACGGTTTTGGCGGTGTCTTCGTCGGAGCTGCGCCGTATCTCTATTTCATCCCCATCAAGGACGGCGACGCGCCCCAACCCAGTGGCCCGCCGCAGGTATTGCTAGATGGATTCGCGTGGCAGGACACGCACGAGATGTTGAACACCTTCACGTGGGGCCCGGACGGCTGGCTCTACGGCTGTCACGGCGTGTTCACGCATTCGCATGTGAAGGTCGCCGGCGCGCCGGACACGGAGCGGCAGTTCATCAACGCCGGTGTGTGGCGTTATCATCCGCAGAAAAAACGCTTCGAGGTTTTCGCCGAGGGCACGAGCAATCCGTGGGGACTGGACTTCAACGAGCACGGGCAGCTCTTCATCGAGGCCTGCGTCATCCCGCATCTCTTCCACATGATTCAAGGCGGACGTTATCAGCGACAGGGCGGCCAGCATTTCGCGCCGAGTCTCGCGGAGGCCAGACGCATCGCGCCGGATTATTTCGCGCAGGATTTTACCAAGCCCGGCAAGCAGCCCATCAACCCGTTCATCTACGACGACCTCAAGACCATCGCCGACCACCGCCACTACCTCGGCGGCAATCCGCACGGCGGCAACGCGCGTTCCGACACCGCCGGCGGCGGTCACGCGCACGCGGGCCTTATGTGTTATCTGGGCGGAAGCTGGCCCAAAGAATATCACGGGCAACTCTTCATGGGGAACATCCACGGCCAGCGCATCAACGTGGATATTCCCGAACGCAAAGGCTCGGGCTACGTGGGCAAGCACGCTGCCGATTTTCTGAACTTCAACGACAAGTGGAGCCAGACGCTCAACCAGCAGATCGACCCGGACGGAAACGTGTACGTGATCGACTGGTACGACAAACAGCAATGCCACACCGGCAACGCCGCCGCGCATGACCGCAGCAACGGGCGCATTTACAAGATTGTGTACGGAGACAAAAAGGCGGCGCCGGTGGATTTGGCGAAGCTCGACTCAGACGAGTTGTTCAACCTGCTGCCCCACTCCAATGAGTTTCAACGCCGGCACGCGCAGCGACTGTTTCAGGAACGCGGAGCCAATGAGAAACTGACCAACACGATCAAGCACCTGCTGATCCTCCCGAAAAAACTTCCGCCGGGCCAACTGCCCGCCACGCTCAAGGCGATGGCCGAAACCCGATTCCAGCTTCGCAGTCTCTGGACATTGCATGCGACCGGCTCACTCGATGCCGCGACTGGAATTCAGACGCTTGTCCACCCCGACGAATACGTGCGCGCGTGGACGATCCAACTTCTCTGCGAAGATAAAAACACCAGCACAGCCGTGCTCGCAGAATTGGCGCGTCTGGCCAAAGACGATCCTTCGCCTCTCGTGCGCCTGTATCTGGCAAGCGCGTGCCAGCGCTTGAGCGTGGCCGAGCGACTGCCCATCGTGGAGGCGCTCATCGCCCACGCCGGGGACGCCACCGACCACAATCTGCCCTTGATGTATTGGTACGCGCTGGAGCCAATCGCCGCCGAAAGTCCCGCCCGGGCGGTCGGGCTTCTCGCAAAGGCAAAGATTCCAATCCTGCGCGAATACATCACCCGCCGCATGGCTGCGCCCCGTGCACCGGTCAGCCGATAATTTGATGAAGCGTCTCTTCTGCCTGTGGCTTTGTGTGGCGGTGTTGAATGCCGCCGATGCGCCCCAGCCGTTGTCGCCAACGGAGGCCGCGCGCACGATGACGGTGCCCAAGGGTTTTCGCGTCAGCCTCTTTGCCGGTGAACCGGACGTCAAACAGCCCATCGGTTTTTGCATCGATGACCGGGGGCGGCTATGGGTGGCCGAGGCCAATAATTATCCTGACAAAAAAGCCGGGCGCAACGACCGCATCGTCATCCTCGAGGACACCGATGGCGATGGACGGCACGACAAGCGCACGGTGTTTTACGACAAGCTCGAATACGTGAGCGGCGTGGAGGTGGGCTTCGGCGGCGTGTGGGTGATGTCCATCCCGAACTTTTATTTCATCCCCGACAAGAATCTCGATGGCGTGCCCGATGGCCCGCCCGTGGTGCTGCTTGATGGTTTCGGCACGACCGAAAATGCGCACAACATCGCCAACGGTTTTGCGTGGGGCCCCGACGGCTGGCTTTACGGCACGCACGGACGCACGAACTGGTCGCTCCCGGGTAAGCCCGGCACGCCGACGCAGATGCGCGAGCGCTTCGACGGCGGCGTGTGGCGTTATCATCCGACGCGGCACGTGTGGGAGCCATATTGCGATGGCACGACCAATCCGTGGGGCATCGACTGGAACGAGTACGGCCACGCTTTTGTCTGCAACTGCGTCAACCCGCATCTCTTTCATGTCATCCAGGGCGCGTACTACGAACCCGCGCGCGACCGTCCCGGCACGCGCCATACTTATGAGCGCATCGCGACCATCGCCGACCATCTGCATTTCACCAACACGAAGAACATCCGGCAGGGACTGGGCACGCCCGAGGAAGATGTCGCCGGTGGCGGCCACGCGCATAGCGGCACGATGATTTACCTGGGCGACAACTGGCCCGATGATTTTCGCGGGCACGTGTTCATGAACAACATCCACGGCCGCCGCATCAATCACGACCGCCTCGCCCGCGCGGGCAGCGGTTACACCGCCGCACACGCACCCGATGTGATGCGCGCGAACGACCCGTGGTTCATGGGCGTCACGCTTGCCTACGGCCCCGATGGCGGGGTGTTTGTCAGCGACTGGTCCGACACCGGCGAATGTCACAGCACCAAGAACACGCGCAAAGACACGGGGCGTATCTACAAAATCACCCACGGCCAGCCCAAGCCGTGGCAGGGCGACATCAGCAAACTGGGCAACGACGAACTCGTGAAATTACAGGGTCACCGCAACGACTGGTTCGCGCGACATGCCCGGCGCGTGTTGCAGGAAAGGCAGGCCGTGCCGCTCTCTCTGCGGGGGACGCTCCATTCCGGGCAAGCCGTGCCCCTGAGACTGCGCGCGCTTTGGACGTTGTGGGTCACGGGAAATCTGCGCGAGATCGAGCTCGCGAGCCTGCTCGCCGACAAGAGCGAACATCTGCGCGCGTGGGCCGTTCAACTTCTTTGTGAACACAAGAATCCCGGGGCGCAGACGCTTCTTGAATTTGCCCGCATGGCGCGTGAGGACACATCGCCCCTCGTCCGCCTCTACCTCGCCAGTGCCATGCAGCGGCTGCCGCTGGCTCAACGCGCGCCGGTGTTGAAGGCATTGCTCGCGCATGAAGAAGATGCAGGCGATCAAAATCTGCCGCTCATGTACTGGTACGCGGCGGAGCCTGTGGTGGCGGCGGATAACGCCATGGCGGTACAACTGCTGGCAGCCTGCAAAATCCCCAAGGTGCGCCAGTTCATCACGCGGCGCATGACGGCTGGACGGGCGACAGCCAATCCGTAACATGGGCGCGACATGAAACGCTTGGCTGCAATTCTTATCCTGCTCTTTCTGGCGCTGCCGCGTCTGATCGTCGCGCAGGAATCCGACACGCTCTCGGCGCTCGTGGGAGTGTTGAAGGAATCCAACGACCCGCAGTTTCATCTGGATATTCTCAAAGGCATCAGCGAGGCGCTCAAAGGCCAGCGCCAAGTGAAAATGCCTGCGGGCTGGGAAGCCGTGGCGCCGATCCTCTCCAAAAGCACGAATGCCGAAGTGCGGCAACTGGCGCAGCAACTCTCGGTGACCTTCGGCAGCAAAGAAGCGCTGGCCGTGCAGCGCAAGCAACTGGCCGATGCGAAGGCACCGGCCGCAGCGCGACTGGCGGCACTGGAATCGCTCGTCGCGGCAAAGGACACGGAACTGCCCGCGCTCCTGCCAGTGTTATTGAATGAGGCGGCGCTGCGCCCGGCGGCGTTGCGCGCGATGGCGGTGTTTGACGACGCGAAGTTTCCACCGGCCATCCTCGCGCTTTATCCCAAGCTCGACGCGGCCGACAAAAAGAACGCGCTGGCCACGCTGGTGTCGCGACCGACCTTTGCCAAAGCGTTGATCGTGGCCATCGAATCCAAACAAATCGCCGCGAAAGATTTGTCGGCCGATCTGGTGCGCCCGTTGCGCGGACTCAAGGAACCGGAACTGGCGAAGCGGGTGGAGCAACTCTTTGGTGTGGCGCGGGCGAGCGACGCGGACAAGTTGAAGGAGATCGCGCTTTTCAAGATGATGTTTCAGGAATTGCCGCGACGTGCCGACAATCCCTCGCAGGGGCGCGTGATTTACACGAAGACCTGCGGACAATGCCACACGCTCTTTGGCGAGGGCGGCAAGATCGGGCCCGACATCACCGGCTCCAACCGGGCCGAACTCGATTATCTCATCATGAACATCCTCGATCCCAATGCAGAGATCGCGGCGGATTATCGGCCGTGGGATCTGGTGTTGAAAGATGACCGGGAAATCACGGGCCTCATGGTGCGACAGGACGCGCAGGTGGTGGTGGTTCAAACGATAACTGAATTGGCGACGGTGCCGCGCGCAGAACTGCGCACGCTGCGACAGTCGCAACTCTCGATGATGCCCGAAGGACTACTGGCGACGCTCTCCCGCGTTGAAGTGCGCGACCTCATCGCCTACCTGCGCAGTCCCCAGCAGGTGCCGCTGCCCAAATAGCGCGAGCGAGCCCGGACGATTCAGGCGTGCTGCAATTGCAGTTTGGCCGCGAGGAATTTCTCGAGCTTCACCGTGTCGGCCGCAAACCGGCGGATGCCATCGGCGAGTTTGTCCGTGGCCATCGGGTCTTCGTTGTGCATCCAGCGGAAGGTGCGTTCATCCAGATGAATCTGTTCAACGGCGCTGGCCTTCGCAGTGGCTTCGCAAAGTTTGCGCGGCACGGGCGCGGTGCTCGTGCGCAGTTCATCCAAAAGTTTGGGGCTGATGGTCAGCAGATCGCATCCGGCCAGTTCCGTGATCTCGCCTGTGTTGCGGAAACTCGCGCCCATCACCTCGGTCTTGTAGCCGAATTTCTTGTAGTAGTTGTAGATGTTCGTCACGGAGATGACGCCCGGATCTTCGGCGGGCGCATAGTCCTTTTTGTCGGTGTTGGTCTTGTACCAATCAAAGATGCGACCCACAAAGGGGCTGATGAGTTGCACGCCGGCCTCGGCGCAGGCCACCGCTTGCGCGAAGGAAAAGAGCAGCGTGAGATTGCAGTGGATGCCCTCTTTCTCCAGTTGCTCGGCGGCGCGGATTCCCTCCCACGTGGAGGCGAGCTTGATGAGGATGCGTTCGCGCGCGATGCCGGCGGCCTCGTAACGGGCGATGATCGAGCGCGCCTTGGCCATGCTGCCTTTCATGTCGAAGCTCAAGCGGGCGTCCACTTCGGTGGAGACCCGGCCGGGGATGATTTTCAGAATCTCCAGCCCGAACGCCACCGCCAGACGGTCGAGCAGGATAGGCATGACGGCCGCGCCGCCGGATTCGGTGCGCGCGGCTTCCACGGTTTGATTCACGAGCGCCGCGTACTCGGGCATCTGCGCAGCGGCAAGAATGAGGCTGGGATTGGTGGTGGCATCGCGCGGCGTGAAGGCGCGAATGGAGCCAAAATCGCCGCTGTCGGCCACGATGCGACAATGCTGGCGAAGTTCTTCAAGTGAATTGCTCATGAGGCAGTGAAGCACTGAGCTCCATGGCCAGCAAGGGGATTACTTCTGTTGCGCAGCCGCGCCACTTCGCTACTATGTAACCCAGCCCTGTCACCGTGCGTATGATAACGGTGACGTACTTTTGCAATTCAAAATGAAAAGCCATTCCCTTCGACATTTCCTCACGCTGCTATTGTCCGCCCTGTCGCTGGCGACGATGTGGCCCACCTGCGCCGCAGAGGCCATCAAATCAGACTCGCTCGCCCGCGTGCTGCCCTCCGGCGCATTGGGTTTTGTGGAGGTGGATAATTTGGCCGGACAAATCCAGCGCCTGCGCCAATCGCAACTGATGAAGCTCGTGCTCGAAAGCCCCGAGTATCAGGAAGCCATCAAGACGCCGCAATACAAGCAAGGCATGGCGTTCATCAAGGTGGCCGAGACCATTCTCGACATGGATGTCTGGAAAGCCTCCGACACTTTATTGGGCGGTCAACTCGCGCTGGCGCTTTATCCCAAAGCCGACAGCAAAGCGCCGGAGCCGCTCCTCATCCTGCGCGCATCCGAAGCGGCAGGACTGGAAAAAATACGCCTGCGACTGATGCCTTTTGTGGCACTCGCCGGAGACAAGATTCAACGCAAAGAAGAAGCCGGCGGATTGGAGACCTTTCAACTGGAGGACAAACTGTTCGTCGCGCTCAAGCAAAACTGGATGGTGGCCTCCCCCCGCCGCGAACTGGCACTGCGCGCCGTGGGCCTTTTGAACGGACAGAAAGACGGCGTGCTGGCGTTTGAACCGCCCTTCGCCAAATTGCGCGAGCAGATGGGCACAAGCCACTTTGTGCAGGTGGGCGTGAATCTGGAGGCGCTGCGCACGGCCATCAACGCGCGGATGAATGTGCCCGCGCAATTCGACAACGGAGCGGCGTCGCTCCTCTTCCAAGCCGTGGCAGAGCTGGCCACCCGCAGTCCCTATTTTGGCGCGACGCTGGATGTGGACGACAAAGGTTTCTCGCTGGTCACGGGACTGGCCGGCGGCCCCAAGTCGCTCGCGCCCGAGCATCAATGGTATTTCTCCGATCCCAAGACCGGAGGCACTGCGCCCCTGCCCGCCGTGCCCGGGCTCATCGGCGGCATCGGCCTGTACAGTGATTTTTCTGCGTGGTATCGCAACCGCGAAAAGCTGCTCGTCGAACGCGTGCAGCCGGAGTTCGACAAATTCGAGAGCGGCATCAAAACCCTCCTGCCCGGTCGCGATTTTGCCGATGACATCCTGCCAGCGCTGGGCCGCACGATCACTTTGGTCGCCGCGCACCAGACGTACACGCATCTGGGCGGCGGAGAACCGGCGATGAAACTACCGGGCTTCGGGCTGGTATTTGACCTCGCCAAACCACAGGAAGGCGGCGACCTCTTTCAACTGCTCTTCCAGACCATCGCCACGCTCACGAATTTTGGCGCCGCCGAATCGGGCAATCAGCCGTGGGTGATGGTGGCCGAGAGTTACAAGGACATCTCCATCTCGCTCATGCGCCACTTGAAAAAACCCGCCGGCAAACAACTGCCGGTGGTCTATAATTTCATGCCCTGCGCCGCGCGAGTGGGCAACCGTTTCGTCCTCACCAGTTCCCCCAGCCTCTGCAAGCAGTTGGTGGATGCCTTCCAAAAACCCGCGCCCGCCGCGCCCATCAACAAGAATCTCAACATCGAACTTTTCCCCACCGAACTGGCGCTGCTCGCCGAGCGCAATCTGGATTTGCTGACGGCTCGCGCCGTGCAATCGGGCAAGGATGCCGAGAGTTCCAAGCGCGGCATCGAGGGGATTTTGAAACTCATGCGCACGGTCGATACGATCAAACTCTACTCGACGGTGAAGGAGGATCGTTTTCAGTTCCGCCTCGAAGGCCAGTGGAAATGAGCATCGAAAAACCCAGCGGAATTCTGGCTCCGGTCGATTGGCAGCAGCGCACATGGTCGCGTGCTGAAGCCAAGCATCTTTTGTGGCGCGCGCAATTCGGCGCCAGCGCGCAGGAGATTGCACGCGTCCACGCCGATGGCCCGGCCAAAACGCTCGCCCGCCTTCTGGCTCCCCAGCCGGAGTCCACTGCCTTCACCGCTGCCGACAGCCTGTTGCACCGCGCCGCCATGGACACTGGCTCCGCCGATGATTTGAAGGCGTGGTGGCTGCATCGCCTCTTTCATTCCGCCAACCCGCTGACAGAAAAGTTGACGCTCTTCTGGCATAATCATTTTGCCACCTCGATTGCCAAAGTGCGCTCGACCGCCGCGATGTCCACGCAGAATGGCCTGTGTCGCCGCGAGGCGCTGGGCAGCTTCCGCCGCTTGTTGCATGGCATGACTCAGGATGGCGCGATGCTCGTGTGGCTCGATGGCAACGCCAATCGCCGGCGTCACGCCAACGAAAATTTTGCGCGTGAAATCATGGAACTCTTCGCGCTCGGCGAAGGCAACTACTCCGAGAAAGACATCAAGGAAGCCGCGCGCGCCTTCACCGGCTGGCATGTACGCGAGGACCAATATTGGTTCAACCGCGCGCAGCATGATGAGGGCATCAAAACGGTGTTCGGCAAAACAGGCGCTTTGGGTGGCGGCGAAGTCGTGGATCTCTGCCTGGCGCAAAAAGCCTGCCCGCGATTTCTGGCAACAAAATTACTGCGCGCCTTTGTGCTGCCGCAGCCGACCGAGGCGATGGTGGCCGCGCTCGCCGCACGACTGCGTGCGCATGACTTTGCGATGGCAGCCGTCATGGGCGAATTACTGGCCTCGGAATTATTCCACGGCATCCAGACGCGCGGCACGATCATCAAAGGCCCGGCAGAACTGGCGCTGGGAGCGCTGCGCGCGCTGGACGGGCAGCCGAACCTGCGAACCGTGAATGCGGTGATGTCGCTTTTGGGACAGGATATTTTCCAGCCAGCCACCGTGAAGGGTTGGGAAGGCGGACGGATGTGGATCACCTCGGCCTCACTGCTGCAACGCGCCAATTTTGCCGCCGCGCTGACGGGCACCAATCAACTGGGCTCCATCCAATCGCCCGATGCAAGGGCACGCGGCGCCGACACCGCGCCCGCCGCCATCGTCGCCCATTACACGGATCTGCTGCTGGCTCGACCGCCTGCGCAAGAATCGCGGCAACGCCTCGAATCCTACTTTGCCGATGCCACGGGTGATGGGGCCGACCGCATACGCGGCCTCCTGCATCTCATCATGGCCATGCCAGAATTTCAGTTGATGTAATATCAAGATGCAATGAAAACAAACTTCACGCGAATGGCACCGGGCACTCGACGTTCTTTTCTGGGCAGGATGGCTGCCACGGGCGTGCTCGCCTTGGGCGCGTTGCCGCCGCTTTTCTTGGCGCGTGCAGCCGAGCAAAACAAAGCCAGCCGTGACGGGAAAATCCTGGTGCTCCTGCAACTGGCCGGCGGCAATGACGGCTTGAACACCGTCATCCCCCACTCCCACACCGAGTATCAACGCCTGCGCCCGAGTCTGGGCGTGGGCAAAGGCGCGGTGTTGAAACTCAATGATGAACTAGGTCTGCACCCGCAATTGACGGGCCTCAAATCACTGCACGATGAGGGCCTGCTTTCCATCATTCAAGGTGTCGGCTATCCCAAACCCAACCGCTCGCATTTCCGATCGATGGACATCTGGCATTCCGCACGACCGGATGAAGAGAGCACGCGCGATGGCTGGATGGGCCGCGCGATGGATGCCGCCGCCGCCAAATTTGCGGGCCGCGTGCCCGCGCTCGCACTGGGCACCGATCGACTGCCGCTGGCGCTCGTCGCCCAGCGAGTGACGGTTCCCACGGTGAAGAGTCTCAAGGATTATCAATTGTCCGAAGGCAAAGGCAACGCGAAGGATCTGCGTCGTCGCCGTCAACTCATCGGCGAATTGGCGCAGGCAGAGGCAAAGGGAAATTCTGACTTGGACTTTCTGCATCGAACCGCTTCGACGGCCATCCAGACAGCGGATAAAATCGCGGCCACCACCACGGCCTACAAACCCGCCAAGCCCTATCCGCAGACGGGCCTCGGTCAGCGCCTGCAAACACTGGCCCAATTGATCACCGCCGACATCGGGCCGCAGGTGTTCTTTGTTTCACTCGACGGCTTTGACACCCACTCCGATCAGGCCGGCGCGCACGCGGCTCTGCTCGGCGAATTGGGCGGCGCCGTGCAGGCATTCTTCGCCGATCTCAAGGCGCACGGACTCTCCGAGCGCGTCATGCTCGCCACCTTCTCGGAATTTGGCCGGCGCGTGAAAGAGAATGGCAGCCTCGGCACCGACCACGGCGCGGCCTCGCAGATGTTCCTCGTCAGCGCCGGCATCAAGTCCGCCATCCACGGCAAGCACCCCGATCTGCACAACTTGGATGAAGGCGATTTGAAACATCACACCGACTTCCGCCAAGTCTACGCCACGCTGCTCGAACAATGGCTGGACTGGCCCAGCGAACCGGCGCTCTTGGGGAAATTTGCCCAGTTGAAACTCGCTTGAGAACTGCAGGAGCGATCACTCCGCCCGAGTTGAGATCGGATGCAGCGCATCAAAACATTGCATGCCTGCAATGCAGTTGTTAGTTTCGGTTGGAGCGCCAGTTTAGCTCAGTGGTAGAGCAACGGTTTTGTAAACCGTCGGTCGTCGGTTCAAGTCCGACAACTGGCTCCAACTTCATAAACAATCACTTAGATGCGGTTTTTCTGCTTGCAGCATTTTGGATATTGCAATTAATGCAACAGTAGCGCATGGCCGCGAAAGCATCACGCAAGCGTCTGGGCAAACCGGCTTGGCCACGTAAGATTCGGCTCGGACAAGTTGTCGTCACTATCTACCGCCGATCTATTCCAACAGGGGGCTTTGGCTATATGGTGGCCAACTACGCCAATGGCATGCGGCGGTTTGATTCCTACGCGACGGAAGTTGAAGCCTTGGAAGAGGCGCATCTTTTGGCTCGGCACTTGAGTGGGAGGCAGGTTGTCGCTGCGAGTATGACGAACGAGCAGGCCGCTGAGTACGCAGCAGCCATTCAATCCTTGAAGCCATTTGGCGTCACCTTGCTGGCCTCTGTTGATGCTGTTACTGAATGCCTGAAGATTGTCTCTGATTTGTCTGTGTTGCGAGCGGCTGCGAAGTTTTACGCTGCTAGTAACAAGAGCATCACCCGCAAGTCTGTGGCTGAGGTTGCGACTGAGCTGATCCGACTGAAAGAGACAAGGCAGGCACGCCCTCGTTACCTACGCGATTTGAGGGCGAGGCTTCCGCGTTTTGCGAAGGCATTTCGCAAGGATTGTTGCGATGTGACGACGCCTGATGTTCAGGCGTGGCTTGATGACTTAAACCTCTCCGCGCAGAGCTACATGAATTTTCGGCGGGTGATTCACATGTTGT
>CAMDOH010000066.1 GCA_945903605.1 Akkermansia muciniphila | reverse complement strand
AAATTGATCGGCAGTGGGACAGATGTTCAGGTTGTTGATTTGACGAACCCCGACGCGGTGCAGACTGCGGCGGCGGCCGTGGTGAACCAGTGCGGCAAGATTGATATTCTGGTGAACAACGCGGGCATTGCTGGCGTGAACAAGAAGCTGTGGGAATTCACACCGGAAGAATGGCGTGTGGTGGTGGAGATCAATCTGAATGCGATTTTCTATGTTTGCCGAGCGGTGGTGCCGCACATGATTGAGAGCAGATACGGACGCATCGTGAACATCGCTTCCATCGCGGGTAAAGAGGGCAACCCGAACGCCGCGCATTACAGCGCATCGAAGGCAGGCGTCATTGGCCTTACCAAATCGCTCGGGAAGGAGCTGGCGCAGCTTGGCATTCTCGTCAATTGCATCACGCCGGCCGTCATTCAAACGGACATTCTGAAACAATGCACGCAGCAGCACATCGATTACATGCTCTCGAAAATTCCGATGGGTCGTTTCGGCGAAGTGCAAGAAGCCGCCGCGTTGGTTGCGTGGCTGAGTTCGGCGGATTGCTCGTTCAGCACGGGATCGGTTTTTGACCTCTCTGGTGGCCGAGCCACCTATTAACCAGTTTCAATATGGATCGCAAAACCGCCATCGAACAGATTCGTGCCGCATGCAAAACCATCGCACTTGAGCAAATGAAGATTCATCCCGCTGTGCCTGGCCTCGCCGACAAAGAAACGCAGGATGAACTTTACAAAACTCTCTACGAATTGACGAAGAGCGTGGAA
This sequence comes from Akkermansia muciniphila, assembly GCA_945903605.1. Classification (GTDB taxonomy): domain Bacteria; phylum Verrucomicrobiota; class Verrucomicrobiia; order Limisphaerales; family UBA1100; genus CAMDOH01. Next base: position 12,893 of record CAMDOH010000066.1, on the reverse strand, counting down.
GTGATCAAGAAACGCATCGGCAAACTCGAGACTGGCGAGAGCACCCCGCTCACTTGAGCATCAGAAATCGAATGAGTCGCGGTTGGTCTGCGGCTTGTCGAGGTTGAATTCGAGCGAGCGTAATGCGTCGCGCTGGATAGTCGCCCTGCCCCAAACCGGACTGATGATGGTTATTTCTTTGGGAGACCACTTTTCAATCTTGAAGGCTGCTTTTTGCCGTTTCGGGAATGTTCCCAAAACCATTTCTGCGGGCTTTTGTTCGACGCGCGCTCCGGCGGCAAACTCAATCTGCCGAACTCGGTCAAAGCCGATTTCAACGGCGCCGAAACTCGATTCGATCTGGAATTTGCCAGCCTTCCCAGCCTTCACCACTCCCGCAATGGAATCGCCATTCAAGAGTCGCACGGACTCGCCTCTGACGGCGGGTGGATTCGGGGCTTTCAACACCGTCTGTCCATCCCACTGTTCGATTTGAATCCGTTCGAGCCGAACTGCGCCTCCACCGTACGTATTGAATCCGATGATCGACCCCGCAGGCATTTTGTTGCCGTCGCGCCATTCGCGGATGAATTGGCCATCGACAATCAATCCGACGACGCCACGTTCACGATCAACACGCAACGAGAATCGCGCACGGGTCTTCTTTCTCAACGCCTGAAGATTGGTGTTGCCCAGTCCATTGGCTTCGCCATGCGCGCTGTAGCGCATGAGGTCGATGGACTCCGGATTGACCGTCAGATGATAACCATCGCCGGTGCCAAGCTGTGGTTTCAGCGCATTGAAAATGATGCCGAATTGCAACTCGCCGCGCCAAGCCAGATCCACTTCCAATTCGTATCGTTCGGGCAATTTGAATGAACGGTACAACACCGCTCCGGATTGTTGACTCACCCACCCGTTATTGCGGAATGCCCAGCCGGTGACGGCGGCCTGACGATTTGCGGCGACCAATCCCTGGACGATGGCAGGCAGAATATTTGCACGGCCAAAAAATGGCAACGGAACGTCTTGAATCAATTCCTTCTCGTCTTCCATATCCATGCGAAATCCTTTCCATTCATTTGCGTGGTTTGGCCCCTCGTAAATCGTCTGCTGACTGGAGGCGCGCGCAAGCTGAACGATCGACGCGCGAGGAATTGTCAACCGGCCAGCCAGTCCACTCTCGATCACCACAGCCTCAGCAGACAATTCAACAAGCGAGCCGGTGATTTCATCGCCATTGGCAAGCATTACGCGGAATTGCATTCCTTCAGCGATACTCACCTGTTTCGATTCAGCAAAAATAATGCGGTTCACTGACGCCGACTTGAATCGCAACGGCTCAATCGAACCCTCGTAAGCGAGACGAACCCCTTCCTTGCTGTCCATCGACTCAATCCGGCCGCGCAGCCGATCCCCATTGCGCATTTCAATCGTGTCCAGATTTGGTGAAGTTGTGGGATCCGGCTCGGATCCTTTGGGTTCAGGGACGCCAATGACTTTGGTTGGAATCGCGTCTGGCCGCACAGGTCGCACCACGATTTCAGCCGTTGCTGCTACGAAGATGAACCCTCCCAATAGAAACAGAAATCGCCGCCTCATTCGAGAACAGTAATCCGACCCATGCCGTTTGTATAGCGAGGACATATCCCCACGTTTGAAACGGTTTGACACTTCCATGAGCAATAGTTCCACTCCACAATTCACAGATGAATTTTTTGCCAGTCACACTTCGCAGCAGCCTCATCGCGTGCCTTTGTTGTGTATTCACCAGTCTGCACGGTGCGACCAATGAATTGATCGATGCCGCTCACGGCGTCCGCCTACCTGCTGGATTCAGGATTCAGATCTTTGCCGATGACGATCTCGCGCACGACATACAATGTATGACGTTCGACAGTTTTGGCCGCGTCGTCGTCAGCGGACCGGGCTACATCAAACGCCTCGATGACACCGATGGTGACGGGAAAGCGGATAAGGCAACCCTGCTCGCCTCACCCAAACGCGGCGCACAAGGGATCTGTTTCGATCGTCATGACATCATTTTCTACGGTGAAGGAGCGATCTGGCGAATTCGCGATGCGGATTTTGATGACCAACCCGACGGCCCACCGGAACGTCTGTTCGAAACCAAAGGCGGCGAACATGGCGGCCATGCCATTCGCAAAGGCCCCGATGGCGCGTGGTATTTCATCGGTGGCAACAACAGCGACATCACCCCCGGCCAAATCAATTCTTCCAGCACACTCATCCGCGCACCCGAAGCCGGCGCACTCATGCGATTCTCGCCGGACTTCAAACAAGTCGAAGTCGCCGCACACGGATTCCGCAATCCGTACGACTTCGATTTCAATGCCGATGGCGAAATCTTCACTTACGACAGCGATTGCGAGCACGAATTCGTTTTGCCGTGGTACACACCCACACGGCTCTATCACATCGCTCACGGCGGCCATCACGGATGGAGACTTCCCGGCCACTCACGAAGCTGGAAACGGCCGGACCATTATTTCGACACCATCCCCGCCCTCGCACCCATTGGCCGCGGATCGCCCACCGGCGTTGTTGTTTATCGCCACGACAGATTTCCAAAGCGATATCGCAACGGCCTATTCGCACTGGATTGGACCTTTGGCCGGATCTGGTTCACGCCATTGATAATTGAAGGCGCCACCTATCAAGCATCCCCGGAAATATTTCTGGACCCCATCGGTACCGAGGGATTCGCGCCGGTCGATGCAGAAGTAGGACCCACAGGCGCGTTGTTTGTCGCCATCGGTGGCCGAGGAACTCGCGGGGCTGTCTTCAAGATTGAGTCCACCACGAAACATGAGATTGACCTGCCATCACTGACGACCGATACCGAATCTGCCAAAGCCGGAAATTATCTGATCATGGACCAGCCGCTGGCAGCATGGTCGCGCGCACGCTGGATGGATGCCGCAAAGGAACTTGGCGAAAAACCATTTCAAGCGGCCGCCGCTGATCAACGACGCAAACCGGCCGAGCGCATCCGAGCGATCGAAATCTGCATCGAATTATTTGGCGGCCTCGATGACCGCGCCGCTGCTTCGGCTTCTGTTTCCACTGACGAGTCAGTTCGGGCAAGGACGGCGTGGGCCATCGGACAGCGCAAATCGCTCACGCAAATCCCAGTTCTCCTTTCCCTCGCACAGGATCGACACGCGCGCCCTCGACTGCTCGCGCTCGAAGCCTTTTCAAAACATTACGACGAAGCGGATCCGGATGACATCCTCGGAATCGCTCCGGCCAATCTCAATCACACGGATCGACGGGTGCGCCTGGCCGCAATCCGGCTCATCAGCCAGTTGCCGCAAGAATCCATGAGCAAATTGGCGGCGATATCGGCCACATCCGATCTGCGTGCAGACATCGCCGGTACTCTCGCCGTGCTCCAGCGCAACCCTCAACCTGAAATCGGCGATGGATTTCACAAATGGATTTCTGACAGACTTCTCGATTCGAATGCCCCAGCGAACACCCTCGACTTGCTGCGTGTGCTGATGATTTTCGGTGGCGATTGGAATCTAAAAAAACCAACGATGGAAAGTTTCACGGGTCATGAACTGGCCGAGCCAGCGCGTCTTTCACTCACTGCCCGCGCAAAACTCACGGACAGCATTCGTCCATTGCTGACGCAAAGTAATTCATTGGTTCGAACCGAAGCGGCACGGGTGCTCTGCATGTTGCAGGATACACACCCGGCAACTTCGACGAATCTGGCTCGACTCCTTCGGTCAGCATCCGCAACCGAAACGATGCAGCATCTCATCTCGCTGGCCGCATCCCCTGCTCCGTTGTCTCCCCTTTTGGTGACGAATGTCACAGACGCCATTTTGACAATCGAGAGCCGGATCGACGGAAATCAACAGCGCTTGAAACAAAGTTGGTCCGACCGACTGATTGAAGTGACCGATATTCTGCTCAAGAAAAACCCTTCAATGGGCGAAGCCATACTGGCTCATCCGCAATTGCTCGCTCTGGACAACGCAAAGATCCCGGCATTGCTGCCACGTCCTGCGAGAAAACGAGCGGCTGAAAAACTTCTCACCGCAACCCGAGCGAACACAAATCGGCTGTGGACTTCCGATGCCATTGTGTTGCTGACTGAATTGCCAGAAGCCGAACACCGGCCTGTGTTCCGAAGCCTGTGGAGCCACTCCCATCTTCGCGCCGATATTCTTCCGCTTCTTGCCAATCCTCCCGAAGAATTGGATCGCGACCGCTTCGTGGGCGCATTGAGCAGCCCGCATCTCTCGCTGGTAAAAACCGCGGTCAAGGCGCTCCACACGTTACCGCCCGATCCGAAGCCTGAACGATTCATTCCGCTGGCTCGTCTGTTGCTGCAACTCTGCAATTACCCGGATGAAGCTGCCTTCCGCGAAGAGACGCTTGCATTGTTCAATAAACAATCCAAACAGACATTCAAGTTCGAATTGAAACCCAAGACACACGAAGAGCTTCGCGTTGCATTGCTGCCCCTCATTCATTGGCTTGAAAACAAGCACGCAACGCTTTCGAAATCGCTCAGTGCCGATAAACAAGCTGAGACGCAACGAATCGAATCGCTGTTCGCAACCATCGATTTCGGGAAAGGCGATCCGATCAAAGGCAAAGAGCTGTACACTCAACGCTCGTGCACAACCTGTCATGGCGGCACGTCAACGATTGGCCCGGATCTGGCCGGAGCGAGTCAGCGTTTCTCCCCAAAGGATCTGTTCAATGCGATTCTCTTTCCGGATCGGGATATCGCTCCAATTTATCGGAACGAACAGATCGTCACGCGTGATGGCCAATCGCATACAGGTCGCGTCGTGTTTCAATCAGCAAATGGATTCATGCTGCTAACCGGACCGTCCCAAGTCATCCGATTGGATGAATCGTTGGTTAGTTCGAGAAGCCCGAGCATGAAATCACTCATGCCAGAAGGTTTGCTCGACGGTTTGAAGTCCGATGAACTGGCTGATCTGTACCAATATTTTCGGACTCTTGGCAAACCCACGCCGTAACATCACCAACCCAACACGTGCGCGAAAATGAGCGGCGCGACAATCGTCGCATCCGACTCAATGATGTACTTCGGCGTCTTCACACCCAGTTTGCCCCAAGTGATTTTCTCGTTTGGCACCGCACCGGAATAAGAACCGTAACTCGTCGTCGAATCGCTGATCTGGCAGAAGTATGCCCAGAGTGGTGCCTTGCGTTTGAGATCCTGATGGAGCATCGGCACGACACAAATTGGGAAATCACCCGCGATGCCACCACCGATTTGAAAGAAACCCAGGGGCGTTTTCTTCGTTGTCTCCGTGTACCACTCGCACAAACGCATCATGTACTCTATGCCACCACGAACCAGCGTTGGAGTTTTCACCCTCTTCACGATGCACGCTGCGGCAAACATATTTCCAAGAGTCGAGTCTTCCCATCCAGGACAGAAAATGGGCAGCCCCTTATTCGCCGCAGCGAGAAGCCAGCTATTTTTGGGGTCGATCTGGTAATGTTTCTTAAGCGACCCGCTCAACAGCGCACGATAAAACCACTCATGAGGAAAACAGCGTTCGCCTGCCTCTTCCGTTTCCTTCCAAATCTTGTGCATCTCCCCTTCGATGTATCGCATCGCTTCCGCCTCCGGAATGCAAGTATCCGTCACACGATTCAGATGTTTTTTTAACAGCTTCACTTCATCCTTCGCAGTCAGATCGCGGTAATGAGGAATGCGCCTGTAATGATCATGCGCCACGAGATTGTAAACGTCCTCCTCCAGATTCGCGCCTGTGCAGCAAATCCCGTGAACCTTGTCCTGCCGGATCATCTCAGCCAATGACAGCCCCAACTCGGCAGTGCTCATCGCACCGGCCAGCGTGACGAACATTTTCCCACCTTCATCCAAGTGTTTTTCGTAGCCTTTCGCGGCGTCGATGATGACTGCAGCGTTGAAGTGACGATAGTGATGTTCGATGAATTGAGAAACAGGACCGCGATGCATTGGAGACTAGTAGTGAATTTCAGCAATGAAAGACAAGCACGACTTTCAATCAGTGAAAAAAACTTTCCGGCGCCGAAGCCTGAACTAAAAGTTTACCGCTCGAGAAACGCCCGATGCACCGCCCGGGAAGCGGACTCCGCCTGCGCTGCGCGAATCACCACCGAAATCTTGATCTCGCTGGTGGAAATCATTTCCACATTCACTTTCTCGCTAGCAAGCGTTTCGAATAATTTCGCGGCCACACCCGAATGCGTGCGCATTCCAACGCCGACAATTGAAAGTTTGCCGATTGATTCATCGACCAGCACCTCGCGACAAAGCACTTCCTTCTGAAGCGACTCAATCACTTTCCGCGTTTTCACCAGCTCACTCTTGTCCACGGTGAATGTCAGATCCGTTGCTGCTGCGCCAGCACCGTGGCTCGCGTTCTGCACGATCATATCCACATTGATCGACGCGCTGGCTAACGCGCCAAAGATGCGCGCAGCCATCCCGGGCTTGTCCGGCACGGCCACCAACGTGACCTTCGCCTGATTCTTGTCGAGCGACACGCCGCGAACGACGACGTCTTCCATGGATTTGGTTTCAGCTTTCACGATAGTTCCCGGGTTGTTGTTCAGACTCGATCGCACCTCGAACACGACCTTGAATTTTTGGGCGAATTCCACCGAGCGAGCCTGCATGACCTTCGCCCCGAGACTTGCCAGCTCGAGCATTTCTTCGTAGGCGACTTCGTTGATTTTCTTCGCGTTCGGCACCACACGCGGGTCACTCGTGTAAACACCATCTACGTCCGTGTAAATCTGGCAGAGATCCGCCTTCAACGCAGCCGCGAGCGCGATCGCCGTCAGATCTGATCCACCACGACCCAGTGTTGTGATCTGTCCTTTGGCTGTCTGCCCTTGAAACCCGGCTACGATCACCACGTTGCCAGCATCGAGCATCTCGTGAACTTTTTTCGGGGTGATGTTTTGAATCTTTGCCTTCGTATGAACTCCGTCAGTGACAATTCCCGCCTGTGCACCTGTGAGGGAAACAGCTGGCATCTCCAATTCGTGCAGTGCCATTGCTAGAAGCGCGATGGTCACCTGCTCGCCAGTCGAAAGCAGAACGTCCATCTCCCGTTCATTGGGCAACTGACTGATCTCATTCGAAAGTTTGAGCAGGTTATCTGTCACGCCGCTCATCGCTGAAACAACGACCACCACTTGATCGCCACGGAGCCGGTAAGTGGCTACTCGCGAAGCGACCCTTTTGATCCGCTCGCAGTTGCCCACGGAAGTCCCGCCATATTTCTGTACGATCAACGCCATGATTCAGATCAGAATTTCACAACCCGATGGCTGCACGAACCGATTCCAGCGTCGCCTCCGCACGCTTGGGCGTAACGCCGGCCTGCTTGATCGCGATGTCAGGATCCTTGAGTCCGTGTCCGGTCATCGTTGCCACAATGATGCTACCTGCTGGAATTTGATCGAGCTTCACGCAACGGATCAAACCGGCCAACGGCGCCGCACTTGCCGGCTCAACAAAAACTCCCTCGGTACGTGCCAACAATTGGTACGCGTGCAAAATCTCATCATCACTCACTTTGCCAATGGAACCGGCTGATTCCTGAACCGCACTGGTCGCCCCCTGCCAACTTGCTGGATTGCCGATCCGGATTGCCGTCGCGACCGATTGCGGATTGTCGATCGGGTGCCCGTCCACAATCGGCGCAGCACCCGCCGCTTGCCAACCGAACATTTTTGGCAGCGTGTCCGACTTTTCTGCCGCGTGATATTCGCGGTAGCCTTTCCAATTCGCAGTAATGTTTCCCGCGTTTCCGACAGGCAGGAAATGGAAATCCGGCGCGTCACCCAGCGCGTCGCAGATTTCGAAAGCCGCCGTCTTTTGACCTTCGATGCGGTAGGGATTCACACTGTTGACCACCTCCACCAATCCGGTCAGCCCCAATTCCCGCACGATATTGAGCGCCGCATCAAATCCGCCGCGCACCTCCACAGTTTCTGCGCCATAGATCAATGCCTGCGCCAATTTTCCCAATGCCACATTTCCCTCCGGCAAGAGCACCACACATTTGATTCCCGCACGGGCCGCATAAGCAGCCGCCGAAGCCGACGTGTTTCCCGTGCTGGCGCAAACGATCACTTGCGCGCCCTTTTCAACCGCCTTCGAAACCGCCAGCGTCATGCCGCGGTCTTTGAAGGAACACGTCGGATTGAGTCCTTCACATTTCAGGAACAACTCGACTTTCGCGCCGATCGCCGCCGCAAATCTCGGCACAGGCACCAACGGCGTGTTGCCTTCGAGCAATGTCACCACCGGTGTCTGATCGGTCACCGGCAGAAATTCTGAGTAACGGTCGATCACTCCCCTCCAACCAGCAGCTTTTCCTGTATTCACATTCATGAGAAATCTTCCACACGCAACATCACGGGGTTGCCACGAACCACATCGAGTCGCTTGATCGCTTTGATTGCCCGAGCCATCGCGGCGTTGGAGGCATCGTGAATCATCAAGATCAACGGCACACTTTCGCCCTCGTGTCCCTCGGGCTGAATGACCGACGAAATTCCAATCTGTGATTTCGCCAGTATCGCTGCGATCTTTGCCAGTGTGCCCGGTTTGTCCGCCACATTCAGTCGCAGATAATACCGGTTGATCACGTCGTCCATCGGCAACACTTCGCTGCCATCTTCACTCGGCACAAACGGGGGGATGCGCCCATTGGTGCCGAATTTCAAGTCCAGCGCTGCATCGCCCAAATCACTGAGCACAGCGCTCGCCGTGGCATCTGCGCCCGCGCCTCGCCCGCAATAAACGGTGTCGCCCGAAACATCTCCGCGCACCAACACGGCATTGAACACATCTCCGACGCTGGCCATCACATGCGCCTTCGGCACGAGCGCCGGATAAACGCTCACTTGAATCCCATTGGCATTGGCGCGACGTGAGTGTGGCCGCGTTTTCACGATGCCCAAAAGCTTGATCGCGAATCCAAGCCGTTCGGTGAATTGAATGTCCAATTGTGCGATTGGCCGAATGCCCTCGACAAATATCTGTTTGGGTTTCACCCAAACACCGTGCGCGATAGAGGCAAGTATTCCTGTCTTGTGCGCGGCATCAAATCCATCGACATCCAGCGAAGGCTCAGCTTCGGCATAACCGTTGGCTTGTGCGTCTCGCAGCGCGTTGACAAATTCTGCGCGTTCCGAAGTCATCTTCGTCAAAATATAATTGCAGGTTCCGTTAACAATCCCGTACAGGCTGATGATCCGATTGCCGATGAGTCCCTCGCGCAGCACTTTGATGATCGGAATGCCGCCGGCCACACTCGCCTCGTAATACAGATTGGTTCCGTGCCGTTTTGCGGCTGCGAACAATTCCTGACCATGCGCACTGATCAACGCCTTGTTCGCCGTCACGACAGGTTTTCCTGCTCGCAATGCTTCCAATACCACGACGCGGGCTGTCGTAGTGCCGCCCATCAATTCGGCAACGATTGAGATCGAAGGATCGGAGGTGACCATTTTCCAATCATCGGTGAGGATGGATGAAGGGATTTTCACAGCGCGAGATCTCTTCAAGTTGCGAACGGCCACTCGTGCGACATGAAAGCGAATACCAAGCCGTGCAGCCATCAACGGTCCGTTTCGAAGAAGCGCCTTGTAAACGCCCCCGCCAACCGTTCCACCACCAATAATGCCCACATTGACCTGCATAAAGACGCGAACAATGCAGAGAACGCCGCCCCGCGACAATCTCTTTTGGCGCGCGCGGCCAACCCTCGCTTGACGAAAAGGCAGCGCGACGGTTGACTGCAAAACCACAAATCGCATGGCAATTTCTGTCAATGGTGCAGGCGGCAGTTTCATGAGCTGGAGTTCATTTCATGTCATGCGATTTCGAACTCTCAACTGGCCGACGATTTCCACACCGCAGGCACAACCCGACGAAATGGATTTTAGGATGGGACACAATCCATCGAGTCCCAACTCCTCGCCTGCCCTGTACCTTCACACTGCCACACTCTACTCACGGCCTTGGTCAGAAACGGCAAACCCCTCCATTCTCAAGGCAAAATATCAGGCCAATCTCGGCCTGGGACCCATGAAATCGCATTCGCTCGACGTCCTACTTTGACACTGCTTTGCTTGACGCGCCGCTCACCGCACCTATTATCCCGCCGCACTTTTTGAACTGAAAATGACAACCATCGACAACATCATCGCCCGTGAAATCCTCGACTCGCGTGGCAACCCCACCGTCGAGGCCGACGTGATCCTTTCCAGCGGCGCCGTTGGCCGCGCGGCCGTTCCCTCCGGCGCCAGCACCGGCGAACACGAGGCCATCGAGTTGCGCGACGGCGACAAGAAACGTTATCTCGGCAAGGGCGTCAGCAAGGCCGTCGGGAATGTCGCCCAGAAAATTGCGCCGGCGCTGCTCGGTGAAGATGCGCTCGATCAGCTCTCGGTGGATTGCACGATGATCGCACTGGATGGCACGGAGACCAAAAGCAAGCTCGGCGCCAATGCGATCCTCGCGGTCTCGCTTGCCAATGCCAAAGCCGCCGCCCAAGCACTGGGCCAGCCGCTCTTCAAATACATCGGCGGGCCCAACGCCAAAGTACTGCCCGTGCCGATGGCCAATGTCATCAACGGCGGCGCGCACTCCGATGCCCCGATTGACTTTCAGGAATTCATGATCACGCCGCATGGCTTCGCGACTTTCAGCGAGGGACTGCAGGCCATCACCGAGATTTTCCACGCGCTCAAGGGCGTGCTCAAAAAGAAGGGGCTCAGCACGGCCGTCGGTGATGAAGGCGGTTTTGCGCCCAAACTCGCCAGCGCCGAGGCCGCGCTTGATGCCATTGCGCTGGCCGTGAAAGACGCCGGCTACAAGCTCGGCAAAGAAATCTTTCTGGCGCTCGATGTCGCCAGCTCCGAATTTTATACCGGTAACGAAACTTATGTTTTCAAAAAGAGCACCGGCCAGAAACTCTCGGGCGACGAGCTTGTGGATTTCTATGTGAAGCTCTGCGCCAAGTACCCGATTGTTTCCATCGAGGATGGCTGCGCCGAAAGCGATTGGAAGACGTGGAAGAAACTCACCGACAAACTCGGCCACAGCACGCAGCTCGTTGGCGACGATCTTTTTGTCACCAACGTGAAGTTCCTGCAACGGGGCATCGACACTGGCACCGCCAATTCAATCCTGGTGAAGGTAAACCAGATTGGCTCGCTCACCGAGACGCTCGACGCCGTTGATCTTGCGCACAAGAACGGCTACCGCGCCGTGTTGAGCCATCGCTCGGGCGAGACTGAAGACGCGACCATCGCCGACATCGCCGTGGCCACCAACTGCGGCCAGATCAAAACCGGCAGCCTCAGCCGCAGCGATCGCACGGCGAAGTACAATCAGCTTCTGCGCATCGAAGAATTGCTGGGCAAGAACGCCGTGTACGCCGGCAAGTGCGCGCTGCCCAAAGGTCACCGCTAATCCTGCGGATTCAGTTCCGCGCGGGGTCGGGCTTCTTTTTGAAGATGATGATGTGCTGACGCGGCAGGGTCTTGATGGTGGCGACGTGTTCGAGTGGCTGCGAAGTCATTTCTTTTCTGACCTGTGCCTCGGTCATTTTGTGCAGCAGCTTGATGGGCACTTCGGGATCTTCGCCACGGTACTCGACGAAGACGACACGCCCACCGGGTTTGAGTTGTTTGCAAACGGCCTGCATCATTTCGAACGGTTGATCGAATTCATGATACACATCGACCATGATCACAAGGTCGACCAGCACAGGTAATTTCGGATCCGCAGTGCCACCAAGGACGCCTTTGACATTGGTGATGCCGCGCTTCTGCATTTGCTGGGCGAGCAATGCCAGCATCTCCTTCTGGATCTCGACTCCGTAAACCGTTCCCTTGTTGCCGACGGCTTGCGCCATTCGCCAACTGAAATATCCAGTGCCACAACCAATGTCGGCCACGCGATCACCTTCTTTAAGCGCGAGCGCTTTGATGACGAGATCTGGGCGCTCCTCCTGTTCGCGTTCCGGACGTTCAAGCCACGGCGCACCGTGATGCGTCATGAAATGCGCAATCTCGCGTCCGAAAAAGAATTTCCCGATTCCGTCAGCCGTGCGTGGGCCTAGTTTGTAATGGGATTCAACAGCGGCTTTGGAAGTCGTGATTGAATCTGCAGCGATGGAGACGGAAATCCCTGCTGCGAATAAGACTGCCGAAAACACTGTAAAAACCGAATTGCCGCAGTTCATTGATCGAAATCACCGAGCGGCCTGCGAAACGTGTAGTGAAACGGATATTCAATGAAAGTCCGTTTCGCATCTTCTGTATTTTTCCCCAGATAAGTGAACGGGTAACTCAGAATGTATAACGCACTTCCACCAAGGGTCGCCAAGATTCCGATTGGCCTGCAAACCACAAAATCGGCGATCATGCTCATGGCATTCTCACCTGATCCGGCGGGGTTGGCCTCCAAACGTGACGGCGCGAAGGAAATCAAACCCATGATGACCGCGAAGATTAAAACCATCCTTTTCATATCACGATAATCCACGAAAACTCGCGTCGGGTCAAATCGGATTTTCGTGACGAGAAAATGCCTTTCGCATCAAGAATGCTTCCGGCATAATCGCCGCATTGTCCGATGGGAGAAACACCACCACCAGATGCCAGCGCAACAACAGAAAAAGGAAGACCACGGTTGGAAAATCGGCTGTCACCTTTCTGCATTAGCCGCGTTTCTTCAGATTCCGTTGGGCAATATTTTCGCCCCGCTGGTGCTCTGGCTTTTCAGACGCGGTCATTCCGAATCGTTGGACCGCGTCGGACGACACGTATTGAACTTCCAAATCTCGATGTCTCTTTACTGCGGCATCCTCCAG
>CAMDOH010000065.1 GCA_945903605.1 Akkermansia muciniphila | reverse complement strand
CTGCGATTGCGATTGCGGGAACGATTGCGCGAAACGCTGCGAGCGATGGAGTCCCACAAAACAGTCGATGAACTGAAACAGTCGGGCGAGAAGGAATTCATTTGCGCGATGGTGGCCGCGCACGACGCCAATCGTGAAACAGCGATGTTACGATTGCGAGTGGCTTTGGCGGAATTTGACAGCGCGCCGGTGCAGACAATCCATTCGATTTGCCAGCGCCTGCTTCGTGAACAGGCGCTTGCTTGCGGTGAAGCGCCGGATATGGAAATCACGCCTGACACTTCGGAATTCATGCGGCAATTGGCCTGCGACTTTTGGCGATGCGAGGCGGTGATGCCCGATCCTTTGGTGACGTGTGCGTTGATGGTGGGATTGCGTCAATTTGGAATGGGTAAAAGAGTTGAACCCAATCCGGAAGGGTTGATGAAACTTTTCAAGACGTGCCGGTCCCATCCGGACATCAAAGTGCTCGGACCTGTGGCGGGCGATCCTGTGGCATTGCACACCGCTTTGAAAAGAGCGTTCGGCAATTTTACGGCAGCGTGGGAAAAAGATGAAGTCGCGGTGCGGACATTACTGGAAAACAGCGGCAGTTATTCAGTCCATCAAAAGAAATACAATCAATCAATCGGAGGAATTCAGCGGCTGATGGCGGGTGATTTTTCACTGGATTCATTTGCAGGAATTGGAGAGTTGATTCCGACAAAGGTGGGCGATCCTTCGCGGATGAAGAAGAAATATCTGCCGCCGGAACACCCCTTCTTCAAGGAGTGCGATGAAGTCTGGACGGCGGTCTTGGCCGTGGCGGGCGATTTTGTGGCGCGGTTTTTGCGTGATGCCAGCGGCAGGCTGAGTGAGCGAATGGTGCGCCAACGCCTGCGCGGATATGATGATTTGATCGTCCGCCTCGATGCGGCATTACATTCGCCGGGGGGCGCTGAGTTGGCGAGAAATCTGCGGGAGCAATTACCAGTGGCGTTGGTGGATGAATTTCAAGACACGGATCCGTTGCAATGTCGGATTCTGGAAATGATTTATCGCGACGGTGGCACGCTGTTCCTCATCGGCGATCCGAAACAATCGATCTACCGTTTTCGAGGCGCAGACATTTTCAGTTACCTCGCGATGGCTGGAAAAGTGAAGGCGCGTTACACGCTGGATGTGAATTATCGATCGGAGCCATCGTTGATTCAAGCCGTCAACACACTCTTCAGTCGCGCGAGCAATCCATTTCTCGACGAGCGCATTCAGTTCAACAGCGTGAAGCCGATGGATTGGTCGGCCAAAGTGGGGGTTGCCGATGGAGCCAGACCGTTAATGAGAGTGTGGCTTTTGGAAAGCACCCATGACGGCAAAGAAGATAAAGTGAAGGACGATCGTGTGACGATAGATTTGGCAAATCGGCAGCTCCCAGCGGCGGTCGCAGGCGAAATCGTGCGATTGCTGGAATCGGACACTCTAATTGGGAACCGACGATTGCGTCCGTCAGATTTTGCGGTGTTGGTTAAGACGAACGCGCAGGCGGTACTCGTCCGGGACGCGTTACATTGCCGGAAAGTGCAGGCAGTGTCGCGCGCACGAGAAAGCGTGTTCGAGTCAAAAGAGGCGAAGGAGTTGGTTCAACTGCTGGTGGCGCTGGCGCACGCGGGTGACATTCGAGATTTGCGTGTGGCGTTGTCCACAGAACTTTTCGGTGTGACGGCTGGCAAAATCAGTTTGATGTCCGAACAAGAAATCGGAGGTTGGACGTTGGCAATCAGGAAATGGAACGAGACGTTTCGCAAGTGGGGTTTTCTGGCGATGTTCAGGGAGTTGATTCGAGAGAATGCGGTCGTCGAGCGCTTGGTGACGTTTGATGATGGCGAACGCCGTTTGACAAATCTGATTCATCTGAGCCGATTGTTGCACAAAACGGCGGTCGAGCGCGGTGGCGGCTTGGCGGATTTGGCTACATGGCTTGCGTCGCAGGTGGTAGATGATTCAAGTGATGTGCCGGAACATGAACTGCAATTGGAGAGCGACGCGGACGCGGTGCGTGTGGTGACCGTGCACCGGAGCAAGGGTTTGGAATATCCCATCGTTTTCTTGCCGTACCTGTGGGATCGCAGAGACACACACGCATCGGGATTCATTTTCCATCTACCAGTCGGAACAAACGGGGAAGCGCAGCAGGCGGTAGATCTGGGGTCGCAGAAACTGGATGAGCATCGCGAGTTGGCGAAACAGGAGAATCTTTCGGAGGATGTGCGGAACGTGTACGTGGGACTGACTCGCGCGAAGCATATTTGTTATTTCGTATACGGTCGGATCGGCAAACAGAAACGGGATGAAGTGCCGGGTATTGCGCATCTGTTACACGGGTCGAGTAAGAGTTTTTCTTCAAGTGAGGAGAAATCCTGGGGCAAGCGGCTCGACGGGGATCAGTTGAGGGCCGACATCGCCGATTACGCTGCTGCAGCGAAGAATTGTGTGGAGGTGAC
The DNA here is from genome assembly GCA_945903605.1 of Akkermansia muciniphila. Lineage (GTDB taxonomy): Bacteria > Verrucomicrobiota > Verrucomicrobiia > Limisphaerales > UBA1100 > CAMDOH01. The sequence continues at coordinate 11,566 of CAMDOH010000065.1, read as the reverse complement.
GGATTCGGTGCCAGTAGCAGGGAATGTTTGTTGGCATCCCGATTCGATCGAGGAAAACATTATTGAGCCGCGACTCTTCCGCGGGAAAATACGTGATGATTGGAGCAATAAGTCGTACAGCAGTTTATCGAAAGGTGCGCCGCGTGTGGCTGTTGAAACAATAGTCGATCGCGATGAAGTGGATGACGGAGAAGCAGAGGGCACAACCATCCACGGAATAAAAGGCGGCACTAGCACGGGGGATTGTTACCACGCCATCATGCAAAACTGGTGGGTCTCGACTTCGGAGAAGTCGAGGCGGCATTTGATTTCACAGAAATTGAATTCTGAGGGATTGGATGCGGCAATTTGGGGAGATGTGGTTTTCAAGAATGTGTGCGATGTGGTGGCGACGCCGCTCTCGTTCGTGGCTGAGGATTTCAAGCTGAGCGAGCTTCGGTCAGATCAAATGTCGACGGAATTGAGGTTCACATTTTCACAGATAAAAATGGAGGCATCGGCGCTCGGCGGAATTTTACGAAAGCTCTGCGGTGAAGTCAAAATGGCCGATGCAATTGAGTCTGCTGGATTCCGGAGCGGGAGAGGAGTTGTGACGGGATCCATAGATATGGTGTTTGAGCATGGCGGCAAATATTTCGTGCTGGATTGGAAGACAAACTGGCTGGGGCGTGATGAGACTCATTATGATAGTGTGCGCGTGAATGCGGAGATGATGAATTATCACTTGCAGCATGTGCTCTACTCGCTGGCGTTGCACAGACACCTGCGCCAAACATTGACCGGTTACTCGGCGGCGAAACACTTTGGCGGAGTTATTTATCTTTTTGTGCGAGGGATGAGTCCTGCATTTCCAAAGCGGGGTGTATTCACATCGCGACCTTCGCAAGAATTGCTTGAAGCACTTTCTGAGGAGGTCGGATGATGGCCGACGAAGAGAAAACAGCATTGTGGCGATCGGCCGCATTTGACCCGTTGGATCGGGCATTGGGCGATCTGATGGCGCGTTTGGATCCGAGTCGGCCACTGGTGGCATTGGCGGCTGCGCTGGCGAGTCGCGCGCGCGGATTGGGCCACGTCTGCTGGACATTGGGTGTGGAGCCGGTGTTGAAAGTGGAGGGGGAAGAAATTCAGGAATACAAGTTGCCGTCAAAGTTGGAGTGGAGTGCAGCGTTTGCGGGATCGAAACTGGTCGGTCGGCCGGGCGATTATACACCGCTGATTCTTGATTCTGAGGGCCGGATTTATTTACATCAATTGCATGCGGCGGAAGGAAAGCTGGCTGTCGCGATTGCGAGCCGTGCGGCGATGCCTTCAACAAGTTTTAACGCGAGTGCGCTGGAGACATTTTTGGGTTCATTGATAGCCGGCAAATCGCTGAAACAAAAACAGCGCGAAGCAGTGATGGTGGCTTGTGACAGGCCGTTGACGGTGTTGACGGGCGGGCCGGGCACGGGAAAAACACACGCGGCTGTGAGATTGATCGCAGCAGGGATCCGTTTGGGGTTGGTTCAGCCAGAGCGAATCCGTGTTGCGGCGCCGACAGGGAAAGCGGCGGCGCGATTGCAGGAAAAGCTGGAGAAGGAACTCGGCGATTTGGTGGGTGACGCCGCATTGGCGGCTGCAGTGCCAAAGGCGGGAACGTTGCATCGGTTGCTCGGGGCATCGGCGGACGGAACACGGTTTAGTCGTAATCGGGAGAATCCGGTGGAAGCGGATTGGATATTGGTGGATGAGGTTTCGATGGTGGGGATGGAAATGATGTCGCGGTTGTTCGAGGCAACAATTCCGGCGAAGAAAGTGATTTTGATTGGTGACCCGAATCAATTGGAGTCGGTGGAGGCAGGTGCGGTGTTGGCGGAGTTGGTGAGGGCAGGAGATGTGGGCGGAGTATTGGCCGGAGATGTGGTGGCATTGGAAGAAAATCAGCGAGTGGAAATGGGTGCGCTGGGTTTGCTCGCGCTGGCTTCGATGGTGAACGCGGGAGATGGCGTTGAAGTGTCGCGGAGCCTTGCGAAAAGTGTTTGGCCGGAGGCGAGTCTGAAATCGTTGCGAGAGCCGAAGGAGTTGTCGGAATTAATTTCGGCGACGGTCGAACAATTTGTGCGCGCGAAATCTGCTCCAACTGCCGAAATGGCTTTGGCGGAATATGGCAGAAGCAAGGTGCTCTGCGCGCTTCGAATTGGTCCGACGGGTTCGCTGCAATTCAACAGACTGGTAGAGGAAAAACTGCGATTGGAGAGAATTGCGGGCAGCCATTGGTTTCACGGCCAGCCTGTGATCGTGACTAGAAACAATTATTCCTTGAGTCTGTTCAATGGAGATCTGGGAGTCGTGTGGCGGGTGGGAAATGAATTGGCGGTGATGTTTCCCGGTGCTGGCGGAGAATTGCGTTCAGTGGCGGTGTCACGATTGCCGGAGTATGAGACGGCATTTGCGTTGACGGTGCACAAGGCGCAGGGATCGGAGTTCGACCGTGTAGATTTCCTGTTGCCCTTTGAGGATTCGCCGGTGTTGTCGCGTGAATTGGTTTACACGGCAGTTTCGCGTGCGCGAGTGGGTTTGAAAATCTGGGGATCGGAGGAGGTGTTAGTGGGCGCAGTGGTGCGGCAGGCGCAGCGTCATTCGGGGTTCGGGACGCGGCTGGCGGCTAGTCGCGGAAATTGATGTAGCTGAGTGCGGCGGGAAATTCGTGCGCGCGACAGGCGGCGATGACGGATTGGAGGTCATCGCGATTTTTGCTGGCGACGCGGACTTTGTCGCCTTCGATGGCGGCGGTGGCTTTGAGTTTGGTGTCGCGGACGAACTGGCTGATTTCTTTGGCGACGGCAGGTTCGAGTCCCTGCTTGATTTTGATGGTCTGTCGCGCGTGGCCAAGTGGTGAAACATCGGGCTGGCCTTGGTCGACGCTCTTGAGGCTGATGCTGCGTTTGGAAAGTTTGCCAACGACGATTTCAACGAGGGCGAGCATCTTGTATTCGTTGTTGGCGGAGAGCTTGATTTCGTTTTTCTCGAGGATGATTTCCGCCTTGGCGTCCTTGAAGTCAAATCGGGTGACGATTTCCTTCTTGGACTGGTTCACGGCGTTTTCGATTTCCATTGGGTTGACGGTGGATACGATGTCGAATGACGGCATGGGCATATTGTAACGGAGAGGATGGTTCGCGTGAATCAAATTCAGTGGTGGAAAGTTAGATTGCCTATTAGCAGGCAAGGGGTAGGTTATTGGGAGGACGAGGTTGTGAAATCCCGTCATAAATAGGCAGAGATAACAGCTCCATTCTCATGGCTAAAAAGAAGAATTCCAAGTCGATGTTGGCAATCGATTTTGGCGCGAGCACGCTGAAGGTGGGCGTTTTTGAAACGAAGCCGGACGGCACGCTTGTTTTGTCGAGGTATGTCATTCACCAATTGGGCGCGGGGGCGATGGACGAGGTGTTCCGCAAAGACATATTGAGAGACGCGCTGAAGACGGTCATCGACCAGTTGGAGATCCGGTCGAAAGTCATCGATGCCAACGTGTGTGTGCCGAGCTTCCAATCGTTCAGCAAGTTTTTTTCGGTGCCTGCTGTTGATGCGGGCCAAGTGAGCAAGATGGTGCTTTTTGAGGCTAAACAAAACGTGCCTTTTGCGTTGGACGAAGTGTCGTGGGATTATCACGTGGTCGGGACAAATAGTGCGGAGGGGTTGGAGATCATGTTGATGGCGATCAAGGCAGACTTGATCGAGGCGCTCAGTCAAGTGTGCCGCGCCAATCATGTGCGATTAAACATTGTGGACGCATCGCCATCGGCATTGCGAAATGCGTTCATGTACAATTACGGAAGTTTGGAGGGCTGCTCCATGGTATTGGACATCGGCGCCAAAACCTCCAATGTTTTATTTGTCGAGAACCAGTCATTTTACACGCGCAGCATTCCCATCGGGGCGATGCAGATCACACAGGAATTCGCCAAGGAATCTCAGCTCGATTTAGAACAGGCAGAGACGTTCAAGATCAGTTACGGCTCGGTTCATCTCGGTGGCGCTTACGAAGAACATGCCGATCCCTATCAGGCGATGGTCTCGAAAGTGGCCCGCAATGTTTTGACGCGACTGCATCAGCAGGTGCAACAGACGTTTACACATTACCGAAGCCAGAAAAATGGAGCGGCGCCGGTGCGACTGTTTCTGAGTGGCGGCGGATCAACGCTGGCGTACACAGCAGAATTTTTCCATGAAAAGATGAATGACTTGCCGGTGGAATATCTCAATCCATTCCTGAATATTGAAAAAGGCCCCGAGGTAAAGGAGGAAGAACTGATGGCCGTGGCGCATTCCATGGGCGAAGTGGCTGGGCTGGGATTGCGCGATGTCGTTTTGGGAATGGCCGAATTCAACCTGCTGCCGAAGAGCGAACAGCTCAGCAGAAAAATTGACCGGCGCGGGCCGTATGTGGTTGCCACCATTTACGTAGTCGGGCTCATGCTGCTTCTTTTTGCGGGGTACGATTGGCGTGTCGCATCGATGCGCAAAGTATCCACCGAGTTGCAGATCACCAAGATTGATCCACTGCGCAAAGCCAACGAGGAAATGAAGAGAGCGATGGCCAAGCTCTCGACTGTGGAGTTGGAAGCCGCCAAGCTCGAGCGGTTGCTTCAAAGCCGATACGTTTGGGTGGAGCTGATCGAGGGGATGAAAAAATCTCTCTCCATCGTCGAGCCGGAAGTGTTCATCACCGACACCAATATACTTTTGCGAACTGCTCCGATGGACAAGATCGACAAATCAACCATCACAGTTGAGCAGTCTGCAGTTTGGATTATGTCATTTGGTGTTCAGCCGCCAGCTGATAGCGGTGGCGCCAAAGGCGGTCCCATGGGAGGAATGGGTGGCGGCCCGGGTGGTCCCGGTGGTCCTGGAGGAATGAAAGGTGGCGGAGCGGCGAAAGCTGCGGATAAGGCGGCTCCCATCGACACATTGTACATCAAGCTCAGGGCAAAGAATCTGAACCGAATTCGGGAACTTGCGAATCGTGATTTTGCGGCTCTGGTGCAGACTGTGTTGAAGACGAACTCGCTCTTTGTGGCCGATGGAACGAAGTTAGTTGGAGACATTCAAAGCGTGATCGCTGATGAATTGACATTCAATTTTGAGATGCAGTTAAAGCTGAAAGCGCCGATAATGCAGCAGGATCTTCAAGGAGCATTGCCCGGCAGCAAATACAAGCCGGCGGGCAGCGGTGGCGGCATGGAAGGGGCTATGGGCGGGATGGGTGGAATGGGCGGACCTATAAAATAACGTATGCACTGGATCAAAAGACATCTGAAGTTGTTCTGCGCCGCGCTTGGTGGGTTGGCTTTCATTGGTGGGGCTGTGTTTCTGATGATGCGGTTCGGCGCAAATAGCCTGCAAGAAAAAGAGAATTTCTCGAAGGCAAAGAAGGAAGTGGAGGAAATTCTCAGTCCCAGCAGCCCGAGGCCGAGCCAGGAGAATATTTCCAAATTTATTCAGTCCGGCAAATTGGTGGAGCAGTTTATCGCCGAGGCCGACAAGAACATCAAAGCAGGTTCAGTGCAGCAATTCGACCCGAGCATTTTCATACGCCAAATGATCAAGGAAATCGGCGAGATGAACCGGCGCGCGAAAGAAGCCAAAGTGGAATTGCCGAACACCAGTACCAATGCGGTGGCCATGTTTCATTTCACATTCGGACATCTGGTGGACAAGACGGAGCTTCCCAAGAATCGACTGTCCGAGTTGAACATCGCCATTGGCGACATCAAAGGATTAACCGCGGTGCTCTTCGGCAGTCACATCCGGTCATTGGATAAGATTCAGCGGATTCGAGTGCTCGACGAGGACGCGGAAGGGGCAGCGTCGACTTCACCTTATCTGATGGATGATTTAGCCAGTTACGTCAACGAAGTGGTGACGGTTCATCCCTACCGGATCGAATTCAAATCCCTCAGCGGCGGACTTTCGCAGGTGCTTTCGGGAATGGCATCGGCAGATTCAGTTTATGTCGTCCGCAGCGTCAGCGTGACAACGGCAGACCCGAATGATTTTAACAATAACAACAGCGGCGGTGGAGGTCCCGGCGGAATGGGTGGTGGTCCTGGTGGAATAGGTGGAGGTCTCGGCGGAATGGGTGGTGGTCCTGGTGGAATAGGTGGTGGCCCTGCGGGTGGAATTGGTGGTGTTGGCAGGCCGGGCGGCGGAGCTGGAGTGGGGCAGCCTGCTGGAGCTGGCGTGGGCAATTTGAGTCTGGCCCAAATGAATTATCTCGTCAGTCAGGGATTTGGCACGATGGCGGCCGTTACCGTGCTCGACGAAAAACTTTTGAAAATTTCAATGCAAGTGGATGTGATCAGGCGCAAGACGGTTGCCAAACCGCAAAGTCCGGCTCCGGGGAAATGATCGATGGATAAGCTCAAGAATTTTCTGGCGGGGCGTGCTGTTCAGTCACTCGTCGGCAATGTGGAAAAGATCATTCTCGGGCTGGTGTTGGTGGGGTTGGTGGTGATGGCAGTCATCCAATTGCTCAGACTTCGGAGTGATCTCGATGAGATAAAGAATGCCAAGATTTCCGCTGAGAAACAGAGCGAAGGCAAATCCGTCTCTGTAACGACGAACACGAATCACGCGGTCTTGATCAGAAAAGTCACTGGAGCACCGCCAATCCTCAACCTCACGAATGGCCATCTGGTGTTCAACCCTGTGTTATGGAAAAAAGAGTCGAACGCTATCTTTCGGATGACGGAGGACAGGCCGCTGGGTGTCGCCGCTCTCAAGGTGGAAAGTATTAGTTCGATCGAAATGGAGATTTCGCCCGAGGCATTCGGATCGAACCCTGTCCGGTATCGCATCGCCATCAAGGACTCATTGCCGGAGTTAAAACTTCCCGGGCCATTGCGCGATTTTTTGAAGCCGACTCCAAAACCATTATCAATGGCCAGAAACTTGGTGGCGCAACGGACACCTGTGCTTTATCAGGGAGGGGTTGGTACAATGCCCGAATGGTACATCGGCTTGATTTTTATTGGGGCCGTTCAGGGGTTGGAAAACAAATATCAGTTTGAAATCGAGCTGCAGTTGGCAACAGAAACCAACACTCTCAAAATTATCTCGGGAGAAAAACGCATTTTGAACCGTGGCTATGAGGCCACGATGCTTTATGAACGCACCAATTCCCGGTTCGCCAACTATCGCGTCGGACGTAAGTTTCTGATCGACGGCGAAGTGTTTTCCGTCGCCGAAGTCACAGCAACGAAATTAACCATCATCTCGGATATTCTCTCAGGCGGAAATGGTAAGTTGTATGAACTTCAACTGAAGAACAACAAGCCAGTCCAGCCGGTCGTGGCCGTCAAGCCAGAGGCAGCGCTCCCTGCGCCCGTCTTGCCTGCAGCACAAGCTCCCAAGGCTCCCTAATTAGAGTTCGGTGAATAAGTCGTAAGAGTCTGGACTTGCGACGAAGCTAAAACAGGGCGACGCTTCAAACACAAACCAAGGAGGTTTGTCACTCAGCCGCAGTAGCGGCAACATTCATAAGGAAACTTATGCGCCACATTCGAACTCTTGTTTTCACACTCTTAATTCACACGTTTTCAGCTGTGGCCATGGCCCAGCAGGCCTTGCCAAACGAAGATGAGATTCGGCGCATCATCGCCGAAGAGCGCGCCAGACGCGAAGCAGAATTGGCCAAGCCCAAAGATCCATTGATGGAAGAAATCCAGCGCCTTTCACGCGAGGAAGCATTGAAGCGCGATCAAATCTTGAAAGACATCAGTCGTGTGTTCCTCTCCATTCCAGCACTCATCAAGGATGGGAAACTTGATCAAGCTGCGGAGAAGTACGAATACATCATGGGTGAAGCGCGAAAGATCGAAACTGCTCCGGAGGCGCAGGTGCAGCTCATTGCCGCAACCAAAGGACTTGTGGATATCCGGCTTTCGCAGGCAAAAAACGCGCAGAAAAAAAACCGTCACGCCGAAGCCTCATTTATCGCTCGGCAGGTATTCGAATTCTCACCGGAAAACCTGGAAGTGCAAAACTTCATCCGTGCCAATGAGCGCGCCGAAGCCGAATACATCAAGCGCAGTCCTTCGCGGGAAACCAGCGTGCGTGGCAACGAATTGCTGGAGCAAAAGGAACGGGTGAAGGCGCTCATGCAGGATGGCAGGTTCCTCTATGAACTGCGCGATTTGGATGAGGCCGAGGAGAAATTTCGCGAAGTAACAAAATATGATCCTGCAAATGACCAAGCCTACAATTATCTCCGGCTTATTGGAAAACTCCGAGGAGTAGATTCGACATTGAAACGTGATCTGGCATTCCGCGATCGCGTGGAGATGGTTAACCAGGCGTGGATTCCGCCGACAAAAAACAAACATCTGCCCATCCCCAATCCGGTGGTGGACAATCCCGCTTCCATTGCTCCCAAAGGTCGCAGCGGCATTTTGCAGAAACTGCAGAGCATTGTCATTCCCGAGATGAACGCGCTGGATGGATTCAGCATGGTGGAGGCCGTCAGCCTGCTGGACCAAGCCGTGAAACGGAATGACCCGAGTAAAAGCGGGATCAACTTTATCATCAAGCCGGCCTTATCAAAGGTCGCTCCCAGAGATGTGGGGCTACCGGGGTTGGCCTTCAATAGAGTTGCCAACGATATGAGCAGTGCGGTATCGCCTGTTGCGCCTTCTGTGGATCCTGGCAGCGGATTGCCTTTGGTGATCCCGCCGAATCAAGTCCGGAAGCCTGTCGCAAAACCGGGATTAATACTTCCACCAGCACCAGCCGATCCGGACGTGATTGATCCCAGTTCGGTGATGATTCGCGGGCTGACAACGCCTTTGAAAAATCTCACGGCGGCACAATTGCTGGACGCCATCACAAAATCCTTCGACATGCCCATTCAGTATATCGTTGAAGATTACGCAGTCTACTTCGCTCACAGGCCGCCCGAACAACTCGAGTACACGACTCGGATGTTTAAGATCAACCCTAACACATTCAAGCAGGGACTCGGAGTAGTTGGGCCAGAGCCAAAATCAAAAAGCCGCGCAGGGAATTCATCGAGGCCGGCAGGGTCAATGCTGCCAGGAGCGAATCAGGTGAATAGTATGGATAAAATTCGTGAGAATTCCGGCAGTAAAAATATTTTAGAAGATACGGCTTCCGGTGCAAGTATTGCCACTGGCGGAGCGGGTGGTGGCGGCGGTCCTCCGGGTGGTGGCGGCGGCGGGCCGGGCGGTGGTGGCGGCGGAGCGGGCGGTGGCGGGCAAAGCAACACTGCGGCTGCTGCACAAGTGATGCAATATCTGCAGGGGCTTGGCGTGAACGTGGCACAAGTGTTCTTCAATGACCGCAACGGCATGTTACTTGTGCGCGCTCCGTTGGCTGATTTGGAGTTGATCGAGCAGGCAATCGAAGTGCTCAATGCTGCGCCATCTCAAGTGATGATCGAGGCAAAGTTTGCCGAGATTGAGTACAACAAGGGCAAGGCCCTCGGATTTGACTGGATGATCGGGCAGACGACCATGCTCGGCGGCAAGGTGATTAATTCAGCTGGAACGGCTCCGTCGTATATTGGCGAGCCAAGCAAAAACAACCCTTCTGGTTTTTTCCCGTTTCCAGGAATTCTTCAGGGAGATCAATTCCAACCCCCGCCGTGGACTATTCCGCCCAGCGCGAGCGATGGCCACCTCACGCGTAACTTTAAGGGTTATGGCAATCCACTCATGACAGTGACTGGAATCCTGACCGATCCGCAGTTCCGCATGGTCATCAGCGCGCTGGATAATGACGAGGGCGTGGATTTGATGTCCGCCCCGCGCGTGCTCACTGTGAGCGGTCGGCAAACGAGTATCTCAATTCAGGACGAGCGCAACATCGTGACGGGTCTCCAACCGGCATTCATCCCCGGTCAGCCCGGTGGCGGTATTGGCGGCGGTGGCGCAGGGCAAGGCGGTGGTACGATGACTCCTACCACTCAAGCAGAAAACTTTGGGCCTTCTTTGGACGTGATTCCTTATGTGGGCGCGGATGGATATACGATCGAGCTTTCGTTGTTGCCGCAGATCACAGAGTTTCTGGGATATGAAGATTCTTCATTCGAGGCGTCTACGTTTGTCGGTAGTCAAGTAGTAGTGAAGCAGGCAATTCCGCTCCCACGCCGCCGCACTCGCTCGTTGCAAACACAATGTGTCGTGTGGGACGGCCAGACACTGGTGTTGGGTGGCCTACTTGCTGAGACGGTGCAAACGCAAAAGGACAAAGTGCCGTATCTTGGCGACGTCCCGTTTTTCGGCCGCCTTTTCCGAGGCGAGAGCACGACAAGTAAGAAGAAGAACATGACCATATTTGTGACCCCGACCATCATTGATCCGGCGGGCAACAGGGTGAACAACGACGATTTGCTTCCGTTCACCCGCATTCCCGTTCCGGAAATGAAGCCCATGGTTGAACCGGAATGATCAGTGATTCGCGCGACTGTTCCGTTGGATTGATTTCTCGTGCCATTCAATAACGCCTCGATACAAGCAGCAGCGAAACTGCTCCTCGTCGATGGTCACGCCTATGCGTACAGATCGTTTTTTGCGATTCGGGAATTATCCGCGCCTGATGGTTCACCAACCAATGCCATTTACGGATTCATCAAGGCACTCGACAAATTGCGCCGCGAAATAAATCCCACTCATTGCGCCGTAATTTGGGACGGTGGATTGGATGAAGGCCGCATGAAACTGCTGCCGACTTATAAAGCGCATCGTCCGGAGATGCCTGATTTGCTGCGGCAGCAGATGGACGGCATGGCGGAGTATCTCGTCGCATCAGGAATTGAAACAATTCGTCGCGATGGACAAGAGGCGGATGACATTATTGGTGGACTCGCTTTACGCGCGGCTGAGGAGGGCGCGCAGGTTGTCATCGCAAGCCCGGACAAAGATTTCATGCAACTGGTGAATGATCGGATCGCGATTGTGAATCCAAATGATAAATCAGGCGCACTATGGGGTAGTGCTGAAGTGCAGAATAAAACGGGAGTGCTGCCTTCACAGATCGTCGACTGGTTGAGCCTCACGGGCGACAGCGTGGACGGAATCAAGGGAGTCGAAGGCATCGGACCAAAGACAGCGACGAAATTACTGAACCAATTTCAGACCATCGATTCTCTGTATGTGCGATTGAGTGAAGTGGTGCCGGAACGAATTGCAGACAGACTCAACTCAGCAAAAGAAACAGTGATGAGAAACCGGACGCTAGTCGCATTGAAACACGAGTTTGCCGGCGACATTACATTGTCGAGGCTGCGATTAAATGAGCCTACAGTAGTAGATTTGCGAGATTTGTTTACCCGTTGGGGGTTCAATTCATTTTTAGTGGCATTGGAAAACCAGCCACTTTTTTAGGCTAATAAACTGTATGGTGGGAAAAGTAGAGCACACTAGAAGTAGGGCTAAAATAATTGTGCACCACCACAATTAGCGGTATTGAATAAAAACTTGTTGACAATTATTTCGGGTTCTGTGAATTTACGGCAGAACTTTATGTCAGGTTCGTACGGTTGCAGGGAGGGAAAACAGCA
>CAMDOH010000064.1 GCA_945903605.1 Akkermansia muciniphila | reverse complement strand
GGTACAGCCGAGATTGTGTCACCACCCGCCAAACCGTGGGAACAAGTCCGGTTCGGCGCCACCATCACCGTGCGCGAAGGCAACGGGGTTGAAACCCACTACCGCATTGTTGGTGTCGATGAGATCAACCTCGATCGCGATTGGATAAGCTGGTGCTCCCCGCTGGCCAAAGCATTGCTCAATGCTCGACTCAGCCAACACATTCGCTTTCGCACCCCTTCAGGCGAACAGCAAATAGAGATACTCGCCATCACCTACGAGACATAAACCCACCGAACCACATCGTCGCCGTACCAGCTAAAGAAATCGAGCTAGGTAAATTTACCGCTGGCGCATCCGTAGAGATATTCGATTGTAGGTACCATTATTTTGTTGCGGAGCAGAATTCGTTGGTGATGTGGCAGGTATTTGTTCGAATCCAGGCCCACGCCCTATCAAATTTGTTTTCCAATATCCACCTGGTGGGGGAAGTTCAATATGGGGACGTCCAGTAGGGGGTCCAGTAGGGGGTCCAGTAGGGTGAGCGAGGCCAATCCAAACAGCCCATTTTTTACTGGTGATAGAAAATACAAATGAATTTTCCTCCACAGAACTAATCGTTGCAAGGTGTGCGCCCAGTTTTTCTGCAGCTTCCTTATGCTCCTTCCAAAACATTTTATCATTATTTACACCATACCAATTATCAGTGCCGCCAAGATTCTTTTCCCATCGAAGCCACTCAATTGTTGAGTCTTTCGGAGGTGCTGTTTTTCTCTCATACACTCCCGGTTGCTTATCATTTTCATCATCACAAAAGTCATTCCAACTGCCATCCGATTTAATTACTGCATAAAACTCTTTAGTATTGCCATAATTGTTTGGCTCACCATAACTCCAATTCTTATATTTTACTGGCTCACCTGTGACCCACTGAAACTTAGCTTCGTGTGCCTTGTCTTGAGCAAACGCCACATTCGCCAATAGCAATGATCCGGCGAGAAACAGAAGTGGGTTCAGCGATGAACAGTATCTAGCTATCGAGCCGCAGGGGCGCAGGGGCGCAGGGGCGCAGGGGCGCAGGGTAAGATTTCATAAGGTGTGATTGTTGGTGGTGCTTAGTTAGGTGATAAACATGACATATGTCTAATTCGTGTCAACGTGTTATTTTAATCATTTTAAATCGACTGCAGCGTATGTCAGTTGTACGCGAACTTCACGAATTATCACTAATACTGACTAAATCCATCAAATCGGTCGTTATCAGTCAAGTTTCAACCATAATTGGCATCTTTTTGAGTTTCTTAGACCTTTTTATTGAAAATAATGGCAGTTTCTTTCAAAAAGATGCCGGTACATTGCTGGGTACCGACGGTATTTATTCTGGTACCGACGGTATTTATTTTGGTACCGACGGTATTTATTTTGGTACCGACGGTATTTATTTTTGTACCGTCGGTATTTTTGATGGAACCGACGGTATTTTTGGTGGAACCGACGGTATTTATTTTTGTACCGAAGGTACTTTTGTGGGAACCAACGGTATTTTGGGGGGAACCGACGGTATTATCTCCGAATCGAGCGTTGGTTTCCGGTAATCGACCTCGATTCTTGGCTGAACGTTGATTCTATCTGAATTGGGTGAGCAGCAGCACTGCGGCGCCTCTGCCGCCCCTATCGGGTCAAGCGCCCGGTGGAGTTCTATGAACTGAAACAGGCCTAGTGGGTTGAATCGAACGGTTCAACCGCTAGGCTTGGTTTTTTTCCACGGCATGTCGGGGAATTTTGTGGGGAGCTCAATGGGTTGCGGTTTGGCTGTGCCGGCCATTTTGAGTTCGGCATTTTCATCGACAACTGGGCTGGCGGTGGTCGCGGGGTCGGGCTTGTCCATATTGCCGCGCCAGGAAGCGATGCGGGCTTGCAGTCCGTGATGTTCGGCGGTCTTTTTGTCGCCGGACCGCATGTAGTAGAGGGAGAGATTGGTGTGGACGAGTTGTTCGTGCGGTCGGAGGTGTTCGGCTTTGTGGCCTTCGGCGATGGCTTCGGGATAATGGCCTTGTCTATACAAGGCCATGCCGAGGGCGAGCTGGGAATCGAAGTGGGCGGGGTCTTCTGTCAGTAGCGCTCGCAGGGCGGTGATGGCTGCGGCGTAATCACCGGTACTGTAGGAGTGGATGGCGCTGTCGTATTGTTCTTGTGCAGTGGCCATGATTGCTTTGACAGTGGACGTTAACGCACGTTTGCTCGTTGGCGCAAGGAAGGACAGAAATGACACCGCCGATTCAATTGCTCTCCACGGATTTCGACGGGACGTTCCATACGGATTTCGAATCGCCCCCGGTGCCGGTGGAGTTGCAGGAGCTGATCGGGCAATGGCAACGGCAGGGAATGTTGTGGGTGATCAACACGGGGCGAGACCTGACGAGCCTGATGGAAGGAATGGCTCGGGCGCGATTGTCTATACAACCGGATTTTGTGGTGGTGGTGGAGCGGGAGATTTACCGGCACAGGAATCACCGGTATGAATCGGATGAGGATTGGAACCGACCGTGCACGGCACGACACGCAGAATTATTCGCGCGCACGGAAAAGTTGTTGCGCCAGTTGAGGGATGCGATTGAGAAACATCACAGCGCGGAGACGTATGCAGATGCTTGGTCGCCGCTGTGCGTGATTGCCGGCAACAATGCGGAGGCGGATGCGATTCAGGAGCGCGTGCTGGAATTTCTGAAAGCGGAGCCGGAATTGATCTGGGTTCGAAACGATATTTATGCGCGGCTCTCCAACGCGGATTACAACAAGGGAACGGCGATGACGGAATTGGGGAGGAGAATCGGCACCGGTGCAGAGGGGATCCTTGCAGCGGGCGATCATTGGAATGATCTTCCGATGTTGATGAAGAGCCGCGCAGCGTGGCTTGTGGCACCCTCGAATGCGATCGATGCGGTGAGGGAACGAATCGCAACCGAGGGAGGCTACCAAAGCCAGGCGCCAGCAGGCCGAGGTCTGCTGGATGGGCTGAAAACACTCTTTAAGAACCATTAATAGATGGCATTCGGAACATTATTTCGGTTTTTAACTAGCGATAGGATGGCCAAAAATAGTCGTTAACCTATTTTTGTAGAGTGAGTTTAGATAATAATAGCAGATGGGGATAGAATTTGACACAATTAGGTCGAGTGATACATTTTCGCTGGATATCGGCTGGGTAGTCGGATGAGATCATTCTCGGTCTGGCCCTAATTCCGGGCGAATCGTTACACGCAACAATACATGAGCGAAGCATCATCATCGACATCGTTGACACCTCGAGAGACGGGGCCGGCGTCGAAGGTTCGCGAGGCGGTCATTCGCATCGCGGGTAATTCACAGGACGGCATTCAGGCCATTGGCGGATTCTTGGCGCGACTGGCTGGGCGCAGTGAGCAGGAAGTCATGACGTTCATGACGATTCCATCGACGATTTCTGGCGGGCCGTCCATTTTTCAGGTGCGCATCGGGTCGGGCGAAGTGCTGAGTGCGGGAGATGACGCGGATGTGTTGCTGGCGTTTTATCAGCACTCGTATGATAGCCACATTGGTTTTCTCAAAAAGGGCGGCATTGTTTTGTACGACACAGGGCATGTGGTGGCTAATCCAGATCGCGAAACGGAATACCGTCACGTGGGTGTGCCGATCTCGGGGTTGACGATTGAGTCGATCGGCGGCACGGCCAAGGACAAGGGAAAGAACATTTTTTCGTTGGGGTTGATCGCGCGTATGTACGATCTCGATGCGCCGAAACTTGAGCGTCTGATCTTGGAGCGATTCGCGGGCAAGGACACGAGCATCGCGACAACAGCGCTAACGGCGTTCCATGCCGGTTACGGTTTTCAGATTGATAATATTCTGCAGACTTTTCAGTTCGTGGAGAGCGAGAAGAAGGACGGCCAGCAAGTGGTGACCAATGGCAATGAAGCGTTGACGTTTGGGTTGATTGCCGCAGGTGTCCGTTTTGGTGCGGGATATCCCATCACGCCTTGGTCGGACATCATGGAATCGCTCCGGCGCGAGCTTCCGAAATATGGCGGCACATTTGTACAGTGCGAAGACGAGTTGGCGGCGGTGTCGATGGCCATTGGCGGGAGTTATGCCGGACGAGTGTCGGTGACGGGTTCATCGGGGCCGGGCATTTCGCTCAAGACAGAGGCGATTGGCTGGGCAGTGATGGCTGAGATGCCTTTGGTGGTGGTGGATGTTCAACGTGGCGGGCCTTCCACGGGCATGCCGACAAACGTGGAGCAATCGGATTTGAACATTGCGTGTTTTGGTGGTCACGGCGACAGCCCTCGCGTAGTGATCGCGCCTGCGAATGTGGAGGATTGTTTTTACACGGCGATTGAGGCGGTGAACATTGCGCGCAAATACAGTGTGCCGGTCATCCTGCTGACGGATCAGGCGATTGCCTCACGCATCGAGGCTTTCAAGATGCCTGACTTGGAGAAAGTCGTGCAGGATATCTCACCGGATTTCACGCCGCGCATCGATCACAAACCTTACGACCTTTCTGCAGCAGACGGAGTGACGCGCCATCTGGCGCCGGGCACGAGAGTGGAGAGCGGCAAGTATCCCGTCGTGACCGGATTGGAACACGACGAGTTAGGGCATCCGACGGGTTCGCCGGTCTTGCACACGAAGATGATCGCGAAACGGCGCAAGAAATTGCAGACGCTTGCGGCGGAGTTGCCCGTGCCCAAAGTATTTGGTGCGCCAGAAGGGAATGTGTTGCTCGTTGGCTGGGGATCAAGTCAAGGGCCATTGCGAGAGGCGGTCGAACAGGCGCGTGCAGCGGGCGACAGTGTTTCTTCGCTGCACATCCGGCATCTGAATCCATTGCCGAACGGATTGGAAAAGATTTTTGACGGATTCAATCACGTGTTCGTCGTGGAATTGAATGACGAGGGACTTTATGGTTACGGCCAGTTGGCGGGGTTGCTGCGTGCGCGATATGCCGATGCCCGCATTGGCGGCATCAACAAGGCCGATGGTCTGACTTGGAAAGTCCGCGAAATTTTGCAACAGGTAAAAGATAAGACCGCTGCCCGATAATATTCAAAATGAGCACAGCCACTTTGGAGCGCAAGCCGCTCACGAAAAAGGAACTCGCCGCTGATCACCCGACATGGTGTCCGGGTTGCGGCGATTTCTCGGTCCTCGCATTGTATTTCAAGCTGATCGAAAAGCGCGGCATCTGGCACGAGAAAATCACGACGGTGGCGGGAATCGGTTGCTCGAGCCGGTTTCCCTATTTTGTGCAGGCGCACGGTGCTCATTTCATCCACGGCCGAGCACTGCCTTTCGCCAGCGGCATAAGTTTGTCGCGTCCGGATTTGCATGTGTGCGTGTTTGGTGGCGACGGCGATGCCTTCTCCATCGGTGGCAATCATTTCAGTCATACGGCGCGCAAGAACATCAAGATGACGTATGTGGTGATGGACAACTGGGTTTATGGGTTGACCAAGAAACAGACCAGCCCGACCAGCCCGATTGGTTTCAAGAGCAAGACGGATGCTTGGGGTGCGTTGGATCAGCCGATCAATCCGATCAAGCAGGCGATTGCTGCGGGCGCCACATTTGTCGCACGCACCACGCATACGAATCCGAATCACGTCTTGCAGATGATGGAAGCGGCGATGGATCACGACGGGTTCAGTTTTATCCAGTGCTTGAGCGAGTGTGTGGAATTCTACGAGGGCGCATTCGACGCATCGAATCCTCGCAAGGGAGGGTCTTTCAATCTTGTGCCGCCAGATCACGATGTGACGGATGAGGGGGCGGCGTATAAAATCGCAGGTGAACCATTCCCGGGAAAATTCGGGATTATTTACAAGTCGACCCGGCCCACGAAGAACGCCAACGAGGCGAAAATTAATAGCGATGCACAGGCGAAGATGAAGGGGTTGAAGGACTGGCAGATTCTGCAAAAGAACTTTGACCGGTTGAAATAGTCGCGCATCGCAAGTGCGGAACACAGTGGGTGTCGGAAAAATTATCGACAACCCGAGTCTCCCAATGTACAACCCCAGCCACGGGCAGGAGGCCAAGGTAGCTCTGCGATAGCGTCATCTGGTTGGCGGACCGGATGGGATTCAGTGCGCCGGCACGGCCTTCATTTGTTTCCATCACGAAATGAGTCAGGAAGTAGATTCGGCTGAAGCAAGCGGAGAATTCGAGGCAGAATTATACTTCGCGATGAAGTGGCCCGAGACGGGAGAGGCCGCGCTGTTCAATCCCGAACAAGTCGGCGAAACTGTTCCGGACGTCGATCCCCCTGTCCAATACGAGAATCAAGGCAGCGGAATCATCATCGAAGCACCGTCGGATGATGGAACTCCGATTCGATACCAACTAGTTCTCTATCACGATGGTGAACGCGAATTAGTCATCCTCAACACCGACCCCGCCGAAGGTGAAAGTCCCATTGCGTATGTCATCACTGATGATCCGGACTATGCGGAAATCCAAACTAATTTGACCGAGAGAATTCAAGGATGGCTCGGCGAAACTGAAATCGCCGAAGAACCCGCTCCAGAAGAAGCTGCCCCGGAACCTGAGCCTGAAGCAGTGGAGGCAATCCCCGTCAGCCCAGAGCCCGTCAAGCCCGTAGTCATCTTCCCGCAAAAACCATTGATGTCGGCTCCTTCGGTTGTCTTGACAAGAGTTGCTGTAGTGCCGCGGCCAATGCTTGCGGAGGTTGTTCCCGTTGCCGCTCCTGTGCCGATGCCGGCGCCTGTTGTGATTCCGACGCCCGTGGTAAAGCCAGTTCCTGTATTATCACCGGCGATAAAACCCGCATTGGCATTACCCGTTCTGTCGGGCAAACCACCCGGTGCGCCGCTGTTGCCAATCATGCCGCCGAGGGCAGTTCCAGTCGCCCTCAAACCGACAGTATCATTGCCACCAATTCCACCACTTCCCGCAGCGCCACCGATTTCAGTCGCGCCACCTCCAGTGACACTGCCGTTACCAGTGAGTCTGCCGCCGTTACCGCCGGCAGTTTCACCTGCGCCAGTTGTCGCCGTGAGTTTGCCGGAAGTGAAACCGCCAGCGCCATCGATACCACAATTGCCAATTCCCGCAGTGCCAGTACCCGTTCAACAAATTCCAGAGCCACCGCCGGCACCAGCGATTCCGACACCGCAGCCCGAAGTTGCGAAATCCATTCCTGCGCCAGTGTTTTTACTTGCGCCCCAGCCAGCGCCAGTTCCGACCCCAGTGCCTGTGCGAGCAGCCGCTTCAATCATCACCACAGCCCCGCATGAGACGGTTCCGTTGATTGGCAATCTGGATTTGGTAAGTCAAGCCGAGGAGTTGCGGCGACGCGCCGAATTCGCGGCCGTTTCCATTCAGCGCGAAGCCACCGAGGCTCATGCGACAGCGAAGGCACGTCGACAGGATGAAGTCTCCGCCAAACGCGCTGCCAAGGAAAAAGCCGATCTGGAAATGTCCAGACTGCGAAAAGAGATTTCCGCCATCGACACAGAAATCGTTTCTCATCATTTGAAGGTGCGCGCGGAAAACAGAATTCTCGAGGAGGCGTCCCGGCAGGAAGAGCAGCGGTTTCATGATGAATATCGCACGCGCGAACGCGAGCGCCTGCATGCCGAGGGCGAGTTGGCGCGTTTGGAATCTGAATTGGCGCAGATTCATTCGGAGTCAAACACGCGTCGCCAGCGAGATGCAGTGGAAGCTCGATTGAGAGAGCAGGAACGGCTCCGCGCAGAGCAATTGCATCAGGAACGCACGGAGTCCCTGCTCAACACCAAAATAAAGGTGGAAGAGCGCGCCCAATTTCTTGCAGCCAGACTTCACCAATTATCGGCGGCAGATACATCGCGACAAATCGAGCAAGCGGGTTCCTTTACACAACAAAAAGCTGCCCAAGCGAGGATCGACGCCAAATTGCAGTCCGATATCGCCGCGCGCCAAAACGCTTTGTCCCGCATCGAAAAGGAATCCCGAAGACTGATTGAAGAACTGGCGGAACATCAGGCGCAAGAAATCGAAGTCCAACGGAAAAAACAGGAACAATGGGCAGCTGAGCGCAAGCTGATTGAAGCGGACTATCGCGACCCGACCGAGGTCGCAAAACAACTCGCCGAATTCCCGCAGAAATCGGCTCCGGTCGCATACGTCCCAGCCGGATCTATCCCATTCAATAAAACAGTTGCGATTCGGACACAGCCACCGGCCGCCGTCGTGGTCCCAACACCAACTGCAACGAGAGTCACCCCGGCAATTCCAACGCCTGTTCCCGTGATTTCTCCGGTACAAATCAAACCAGCACTTCCAATCGTAGCGCCGGTCATTCCACAGAAACCAGCAATTGTGCCTGTGTTGCCGCGCGTGCCACTGCCCCCAATTCCAACTCAACGCCCCGCACTTCCATCGGCGCAAATCGAAGTCATCAAGCCGACATTTCCAGTGGCAATGCCATTGCCGATGATTTCGAAGGCAGTTGTCATTCCGTTACCTGAATTGGAGAGGCCTCCTGCAATGCCGCTGCCAGCATTGCCTGTACTCGCGAAGCCAGTACTTCCAGTGGTCGTGCCACAGCCGCCATTGCCAGTTGAAGTCAGGCCGACATTTCCAGTGGCAATGCCATTGCCGATGATTCCGAAGGCAATTGTCATTCCGTTACCTGAATTGGAGAAGCCTCCATTCCCAATCCATGCAATGCCGCTGCCAGCATTGCCACTACTCGCGAAGCCAGTACTTCCAGTGGCAATGCCATTGCCGATGATTCCGAAGGCAGTTGTCATTCCGTTACCTGAATTGGAGAAGCCTCCATTCACAATCCCTGCAATGCCGCCGCCAGCATTGCCACTACTCGCGAAGCCAGTACTTCCAGTGGTCGTGCCGCCGCCGCCATTGCCAGTTGAAGTCAGGCCGACATTTCCAGTGGCAATGCCATTGCCGATGATTCCGAAGGCGGTTGTCATTCCGTTACCTGAATTAGAGAAGCCTCCATTCACAATCCCTGCGATGCCGCTGCCAGCATTGCCTGTACTTGCGAAGCCAGTAATTCCAGTGGTCGTGCCGCCACCATTGCCAGTTGAAGTCAGGCCGACACTTCCAGTGGCAATGCCATTGCCGATGATTCCGAAGGCAGTTGTCATTCCGCCTCCACCCAATTCGGTGCCACCCATTTTAGCTGTTCAACCCACAGTGGTGGAACTTCCGAAATCGGATTCGGTGAAGCGATTGACTCCGGAATGGTTGAGAAAAGTGGCCGATGCCCGTGCTGCGCAACAAAGCGCCGAGCCGATGCCTGCCAATGCTCCTATGTTGGTGCCAGTCGTGGCGCCCGTATTAGTTCCAATTCCAATTTCAAATCCCGCATCGTTGCCGCTGCCAATGCCTGTACCGTTGCCGAAGGTGAGTGGGATGCCTTTGCCTCCGTTGCGACCGGGAGGAAATATAAATGCGGTGGGAATTCCAAAGTCTATTTCTCCGGTTGAATTGCCGAAGTCGGGGGGGCTGACGTTGCAGCCGCTGCCAACCAATTCGAGCGGCATTCTGAAGCCAGCGATGCTTCCTCCCGGAGCGCCACCGTTGCCTACTCCTCGTATGAGTGGGGGGCCGGCTTTGCCTCCGTTGCGTCCATCGATTCCATTGCCGCCTCGTCCAGTGGATTCACTGGAGGCCGAAGCGAGAATTCAGACTCGTGATCAGGAGCGTGGCGGGAAATAATTTTCCGCTCGCTTCCATTTTTTTCACCCGCACAATCACCTTGTGCCGGACGCAGAGAAGCTCAAAAAATACTTGGTCTCGCGCACGCCCGAATTGCAATGGGCCGCCGACAAGCTTCAGAAATTGATGTGCGGCGAGGTGATCATCCCTCCCATGTCTGCCGCAGCGCTCAAGCTCGGCCAGATTTCACGCAACGAAAACGTGACGATGGAGGAAATCTCGAAGGTGATCTCCACCGATCCGGGTTTGACTACTGACTGCATTCGCGTGGCCAGCTCATCGGGCTTTGCTGCGCGCCGGATCACGAGCATCGATCAGGCGCTGATGTTGATCGGTATGAAACAGATTCAGCGGATCGCGTTTGCGTGCGGTGTGATGAAGAAATTCACGCATCTAAAATCGCAGGTGGACTGGGGAAAGTTCTGGCTGCACAGCGTGCTGGTGGCGCGGTTGACCGAGCGTGTGGCAGAGGCGTTCAGGCCCAGTTCTGGCTCAGAATATCTGGCGGGTTTGCTGCACGATTCGGGCAAATTGTTGCTGGAACATTATTTTCCGGAGTACTTCGACAGCATCGTCATTCGCGCCACCGAACGCGCGTGCGGTCACGTAGCGGTTGAACCGGAATTCATCGGGATCACTCACGCGCAGATTGGCGCGGCGATCTGCGAATGTCTCCAGGTTCATCAGGAAGTGTTGCGAGCGGTATGGTTCCATCACGACCCCTTCAATCAGGGGCTCACGAGCCAGCCGGATAACAGCAAGTTTCTCGCGGCCTGTGTCTCCGTGGCGGATGCGCTGGCCAATTATCTCCACACCAACATTTCGGGTGCGCGCATCGTGGACACGCCGTTTGAAGAGCTGCCAGAATGGCAGTTTCTCGCGCAGTATCAAATGTGCGGCGGACTGGAGTTGGATCTGGAATCGGAGATCGCAAGGGCGCAGGAAGATTTGAGTGCTTTTGGGATCTGAGCAAATTGAATTGAGGGAATGGTTGAACGCGAGCTAGGATTATTTTATGGAACCCGAACACACTGACGCGACGCACCGGGTGATGGACACGCAGCAAAAGGCGCAGGAGATCAATCTGGACAACGGCAAGTATGGGACGTTCGCCGAGATTGGAGCGGGGCAGGAGGTGGCGCGTTGGTTTTTCAGGGCGACGGGTGCGTCGGGTACGATTGCCAAATCGATCTCCGCTTACGACATGCAGGTGAGCGACGCGATTTACGGCCCGACTGAAAGGTACGTCAGCCAGCAACGACTCAATCACATGCTCGATCACGAGTTTGGGCTGATGCAGGAGCGGCTCACGAAAAAGCGCGGCAGTAACACGCGATTTTTCTCGTATGCCAACACCGTGGCTGCGCGCGGTTTCAAGCGCAAGGAAGACGGGCAAGGTTGGATGGGAATCCGGTTTCAGACTGACCCGAATTCGCCACCGTCGGACATTGTCCTTCATGTGCGGCTGATGGATCCGACGAATCTGCAGGAACAGGAGGCGGCCGGAATCGTGGGCGTGAACCTGATTCACGCTGCCCTGTATCATCATCATAATCCGGATCAAATCATCGCTTCGCTCATGGATGGATTATCGCCTGATCGAGTGGAGATCGGAATGATCCGATTCAGCGGTCACGCATTTCAGGAAGTGGACAATCGGATCATGAGTCTGCAGTTGGTCGAGCGTGGCCTGACGCAGGCAGCGATCTTCGATGTGAATGGGGGAGTCATTCACGCAGCGGACGTGTTGTATCGCAAACCGATCATCGTCGAGCGCGGCAGTTTTCGGCCAGTGACGAGAACAACGCTGCACATGCTGCAGTCGGCGTTGAAGCAATTCTCCACCGACCCCAAGTTGTCGGGGTTGGGTCATCCCGTAGTGCTTTTTGAGATGACATTGAAAAATCTCTCAGACGGAGGCGTGATTGATCACAAGGATTTTCTTGAGCGGGTGGACATGCTCGGAGCTGTGGGAGCAGGATTGGGCGAGGATTATCACGTGATGGTTTCGAATTACGCCGAGTTCCACCGACTGGCTGGCTACTTGTTCCGGTACACAAAATACCCCATTGGCGTGGCGATGGGCATGCCGACTCTCAGGGAATTATTTGAGGAGAAGTACTACTCAGACTTGGAGGGCGGCATTTTGGAATCCTTCGGTCGCTTGTTCAAAAACGATCTGCGCCTGTACGTGTATCCGCAACTGGACCCGGCCAACGGCCATCTGGTGACGGTCTCGAACTGTCCCGTGCCGCGACATCTGACTCATCTGTACACGTACCTATTGCAGAAGGAATCCATCTGCGGACTGAATGATTTCAACGAAAGCTTTCTGGCCTGGCACTCGCGCGATGTGTTGGCCCGCATCCGCGCTGGCGATCCGACTTGGGAAAATCTGGTGCCGCCGCAAGTGGCCGACATCATCAAACAACGCGCACTGCTCGGTTGCAAGGCTGCTGGCTTGACTAGTGCGCTGAACTAATCCGCAATCACCCACATCATGGCAATGGAAACATCCAACGACCCCGCACTCACTCGTGTTCTTTTGGTGGATGACGACGAGATTGTCCTCACCGCGATGAAGGAGCAATTGCCACGATTCGGATTTCACGTTTCGGCAGTGAACAATCCGACGCTCGCCCTTCAGCAATTGCAGTCAGCGCAATTCGCCGTGCTTCTCGTGGATAACGAGATGCCTGAGATGAAGGGGATGGATCTGCTGGCCAAAGCTGCAGTGATGCAGCCCGACGCCACGCGCCTGCTGCTCGCATCGGGAATTCGGCTCAGCGAACTTTCCGAGGCCATACGTACGGGCAAGATTTACCGTTACCTCACCAAGCCGTGGCTATCGGAGGAACTGCAGGTGACGATCGTAAATGCGGCAGATCGTTTTCGATTGTTGAAAGAGAACGACGCGTTGCAGGCGCGAAACATTTCCCTCAATCAACAACTTTCACAGGCAGGCAATCAGGCGATGGCAGCGGTCGTTGGAGAGGGTGGGGCGATGCCAGTGGCACGATCCATGGGATCTGGCGGTGAAGAACTGGCGATGGATGCCTTCAACAAGATGCTCTACACGTTCCACCCGAATTTGGGGAATACTGCCATTCGCGCTGTGGCAATCTGCAAGATGCTCGGCGAGGTGCTTGAATTGGATCCGGCAGACGTGCGCAACTTGGTGCTCGCTGCACATCTGCACGACGTTGGATTGTTGAGCGTGGAAATCGGGATCGTGCGGCGCTGGCTGCGCGACCCTTCCAAATGCACCGACGAGGAATTGTTGCTGATCAAGAAACATTCGGTTGTCGGCCAGGAAATGCTTTCGTTTTACGAACCCTTCAAGGAAGCCGCCGAGATCGTGCGCAC
The DNA here is from genome assembly GCA_945903605.1 of Akkermansia muciniphila. Lineage (GTDB taxonomy): Bacteria > Verrucomicrobiota > Verrucomicrobiia > Limisphaerales > UBA1100 > CAMDOH01. The sequence continues at coordinate 1,021 of CAMDOH010000064.1, read as the reverse complement.
CCATCACGAATGCTGGGACGGCACCGGATATCCAGACAAGCTCAAGGGCGAAACCATCCCCCGATTGGCGCGGTTGCTCGGCCCCGTCATTTTCTTTTGCAACAAACATACTGCAAGCGTGCAAGTGATGACCGAGATGGAGGCGCTGGCCGATCAGATGTTCGATCCCGATGCCGTGCGCGCTTTGGTGAAGGCCATTCCGATCACCAAGATGCCACAGGGCGAGCGCGAGATTCTCATCATCGAACTCAAGGCAGGGATGATTCTCGCTCGCGACATCAATAACACCAACGGTATGAAACTGCTCCCGAAAGGCCGGCAGATTTCCGACGGCGATATCAATCGTGTTTGGGGCATCAACCGGATCACGCCCATCTTCCCGCTCTGTCTGGTGAATTGTTAAGCGGCTGCTGACTGCGTTTGGGGTGAGTGTGCCATTGGCTGACCCTTCTCGGTCGCTGCCGATTTCTTCTGGCTCGAAACTATTTCCTAAAGTCCGGCGTGAGCCTGCCGATAATAACAGCACGGTTAAATAAAGGCACGCGAAGCCTCATAAAACGCACAGCGGGGCGACTGAAAATCGCCTAGGCGGCAAGGAAGCTGCCTTCGGAAAAGACAAATGGAGTTGTCATATGATTATTAATACAAATACAGCGGCGAACAAAGGTTCACGCCTCCTCGCAGAATCCACCACGCGCTTGCAAAAGTCACTGACGCGCCTCACCTCCGGCTCGAAGATCAATTCGCCCGAAGATGACGCCGCCGGTCTGGCCGTTGCGACAAAAATGGACTCACAGCTCGGCCGAATCTCTGCCGTGCAGAACAACTTGGCCAGTGCCACGTCGTTCTCGCAAACGCAAGATGGCTATCTCGCAAAGGTTTCGAAGGCGCTCGATCGTATGAGCGAACTTGCGACGCTCGCCTTGGACAACACTAAGGTTACTGCCGACAAGACAAACTACCAAACGGAGTTTCTCGAGTTGCAGAAGTATATTAGTGATATCGGCCAGAAAGACTTCAA
>CAMDOH010000063.1 GCA_945903605.1 Akkermansia muciniphila | reverse complement strand
TTGGCAGCTCCCGCTTTCACAAACGCACTCAATCTATTGGGCTACCAATTGGGAGCGGGCGATGCCCACGGGAATATCTTCGATCCAATGTTTGGGCTGACCAATGGCGGCTTGGGGATTCCCGGTCAGCTTTCGGCCGTGAGCAGTGTGCCCGTCAGAATGCGAAATACAGGACCGGGAGCAGGTGCGTGGGTAGGCATGCCAGCGGCCACTCATGTTCTTGGTTTTGGATCGGGAATTGTAGCGGGTTCAGTTGCGCAGCGTTATCCCAATGTTCATCGGTTCCAGGAAAAACCGTTCAATGTAAATAACCTTGCTCCATCTCGAGAACCCCGTGCCGATATCATCTGCATATTGACCGAACACGGCGGTGGACTTGCCCAGTTTTTTGCCAATCGCGGCGCAGGCACAGCCAATCTCGTACAAGGCACCACTCAACCGAATGATGTGCCGAACACACTGCTGGCCGCTGGACAGAACAGCGAAAGCTCCTTCAGATTATCACTCGGGATGAATGGGGGTGCGGCCGGATATATTTTCGCCCATGAACTCGGCCACGTCTTGGGTGCCAGCCACGGTGTGGGCGATGAGAATGCCAGCGTACCTCCCGGCCCACCGCTGCGGTATGACGATACGAGCATCCTTTTCTCGCCATGGAGAGGTACCGTAGATGAATACCTAGCCACGGGTAACCATTTCGTAGCTTGGGGAGCAGGAACTGGACTTGGCGGTACCTTTGGTCGTTACTGCACCATCATGGCTTACAGCACGGCGGCCACCAATGCCTTTACTCCGTACATGCGCATCCCTCGTTACAGCAGCAAGAGCGTTTTCTGGCGCGGGATTCCCACGGGTGCAATGCCAAATTGGAAGAATCCCTATTCTAGTTTCTCGCAACTCTACTGCGACAATGCCAGAGGTATCTCGACCATCGCCTACATCGCTGGACAATATCGTGACGACCGTGGTTCCGGCCGTATCCTTCGCGACGAACCTGTCCCTACGCGATTCCCCGGTGGTGCGCCCACCACAACCATCACCATTTCGGCAGATGTCGCGCCCAACAAAACCGGCACGGCTGGAGATAATACAACCACCACACAGACAAAAGCCGGCACACAACTGGGCAAAAACGCTGGCACGGGAATAGGTGGGACATCAGCAGGCGGTGGACTCGGAGTCCCTCCCAACACAGGTGGCGGATTGGGAGGCACCTCTAAAGGCGGCGGGCTGCCAGGCACCACGCCGAGACCAATCGTTCCCGCCAACAACTCCGCCCTACCGAATGACAACTCGGAGAATGCGATGTTGTATCCAAACGGAACAGCCTCGCTCGATGCACATAATCTCGGTGCCACACCGCAGGACTGGGAGCAGACATGGGATTTCAAAGGAGTGAAATTCGATGGCGGGAAAACCGTTTGGTTCTACTACAAGCCCTACGACGCCAATGGCAACATCGCCGACGCTCGCATCGTCGCCGCTCTCAACACCACGAAACAGGGAGAATTGGTGTTCTCCACTTTGGGCAGCAATTTCGATACGAAGCTCGTCGTATTAGGTGGGTTCAATATTCGTGAAGCGCTCACGCTGGGATCCAATGACAACCAGCAGAACGGCCCCCATAGCGAAGTGCGCATTGCGTACGATTACGCGCTGGACAACAACAACAAGCCCAAAAACAGGCTGAAGGATTTCTACCTCATCGGTATCGACGGAGTGAACGGAGCAACCGGCAAGATCAAACTCGCCATCCGCCCATCACCCTGATCGTCACCGTAAAATCGATCAGGCCGATTTCCACTCGCCGCGTCCTTTGCGACTGAGCAGACCGTTCGCTTCTGCATCATTCACGAATTGGTGAATCTTCGGGTCCCACTTCAACTTGCGCCGAAGTTGATAGCCGAGATTTCCCAGCGTGCAGAGAATGGATGTGCTGGCGCCAATGGCCACATCCGCCACAGGCCGTTTCCGGCTACGGATGCAATCGAGCCAATTGCGACGGTGACTATTGCCGATGTCGGCCAGCTTGAAATCCTTCTCGCCGAGAGCTTCAGTGAGAATCGAAGCGGGATGGCTCTCAATCTTGCCTCGATCGACGTACAAAGTTCCCGCCGACCCTTCAAATGTGCAACCACTGGGGCCGCCGTGAATCATCTCGATGCCATTGGCGTATTTGAAAACAAGCCCGGCGGACGCTGCGCCATCGGCTGGCGGAATGATTTCCACCGGCCCATTCTCGTCCATGCCAAGCGCCCATTGCGCGATGTCGAAATGATGCGCGCCCATGTCCGACATTCCGCCTCCGGCATATTCCCTGTAATTTCGCCATGCCGGAAAATGTTTATGCACATCGCGCGGGCAAAGCACTTCGTTGAACGCGCGTTCCGGTGCCGGCCCAAGCCACAGATTCCAATCCGTACCCACTGGCGTGTCCTGTGCCGGTAGATCGCAGGGAATCGCCGCGCCGCCCACACCCACTCGCACGGTCTTGATCTTGCCCAGTCGCCCGCTACGGATGACCTCCACCGCCTTGCGAAATCGGCCACCGAATTCCGTGCGTTGCTGGCTACCCGTCTGAAATACAATGTCGTGCTTGCGCGCTGCCGCCACGACTGCCAGCGCGTCTGCCACCGTCACCGTCAGCGGCTTCTCGCAATAAATATCCTTCTTCGCCGCCGCTGCTTGGATGGCAGGGATCGTGTGCCAATGATCTGGCGTGGCGATCACCACCGCATCCACATCTTTGCGCGCGAGTAATTCCCGGAAATCGACATGCACTCCGCAGCCTTTGTATTTCGGTAACTCAGCGCGGATGGCATATGTTTTGTTCACGTTCTCCACGGCGGAATCACGGCGGATCTTGGACACCTCAGCCACGGCGACAATCTGCACATCGTCATAAGTCAGGAACGTTCCCAAGTGTCCGCGACCCATCGTGCCCACGCCAATGAAGCCGAGGCTAAGTTTCTTGCTCGGTGCATCCGCCCAAACACGTGAAGGAAGAATGAACGGCGCAACCGCTGCGGCGGCACCTGTGGCTTTGAGAAACTCTCTGCGAGTGGGATGGTTTTTCATGAAGGATGTTTTCGGAACGTACCTGTTCGATTTGGGAATTCAATCCCTCTTGTCAGCATCAATTCTTTTTCTTTGGCGCGACCGGCACTGTCGGTGCCGGTTCCACGCCGATGATTTCGCGCACGGATTCAATCGATCGCTTGACGGGCAGGGGATGGCCAAGCGTGTCGCCATTCGGCCGAAACCCATTGCCATCGATATCCACAAAGATGGGATTGTTGTACGCGATCGGTTTGATGCTGGCTTGGCCGCTGCTGCCGTAGCCTGTCTTCAGATCAAAATTCTCGCCAAGGGCAACGACGATGAGGTGGGCGTCCTCCTGCAGCGGCACTTTGATTGTCTGATCAAATTTCACAGTGCCATTTTGGAACCACGCCGGATTCGCTGCGCGCGTGAAATTGAGCGACGGCTCCTGTCGGCCGTTGACGAGCACTTGCACACGATCGATGTCGATCCAATCCGTGCATTGCACTCGGACACGCAGTGCGACATTTCCATTGGAGCGAGTGATGCCGCCGGCGATGGTGCCATCGCTCGTGCTCACTTCCATGAAGGGGCCGGTGGAGAGAATCATTTGGCCCGCCTTTGAATTGCGGCTGATTTCCTGCCAGTCGATCTGCGGTGGATTGTCGGTGGAACTGCGAACGTAAGTACGCCAGCCACCGACGCCGTTGCCATGCACCGTATGCGCGTCGCAGACGGCGATTCCCCAAAGTCGATGGCCGCGATTGAGCAGTTGCAGCCAGACAAATTCTCGGATCGCGTAGCTGCGGTCGCGCCCCGTGACTCGATCGCGTGTGATTCCGTAAGGCACTTTGGAGAGAATCTGCGAGGCGGAATAATTCTGCGCTTCCATTGCATCGAGCATCCCTCCCAATCCGGCAAAACCGCCATCGGCTATTCCATCGCCGTCGCGATCCACAAAATTCTCGATCATGTCCGGATGGTTGGAGTGGATCCAGCGGTCGGGCGTGTTGCCTTGAAATCCGCGCAGAGTGAGCGCGGTGATGCGCGGGTCAGAATTCCAGATGGGCGCGCCATTGTCCTGCGTGCGCGGTACGGGCTTCATCGGGAATGAATTCATGTGCATGCCCGACCCCGTCAGTTCCATGCCGATGACTGTGCTCAAATGATTCGTGAGACCCAGGCGGCGAATGTGCGGAGTCCAATCGTAGATGCGGTTGTGTTCGGTGGTGGGAGCGAATTCGATGTGTTCGGCGGCAAGATTGATGATGCGGTCGTCGGTGCCGCAGGTGTTGTCGCCGCTGGGTGTGGAATGATTGTGGAAATCGGTGCTCACCCAACCGCGCGAATCCACGAGTCGCGCCAATGTCCCCTTGATCACGACTGGTTGAGTGGCCGTCGCGCGGACTTCTTTTGTGATGTGACTGTGCTCTGTGCCGCGAGTGACGACGATGCGATAGTCGCCCGCTGGGATCTGCACGCGGAATTGTCCGACGGCAGAGTGATACTGATCCAGGCAACCATGAGCGCGATTGTTCGGGCCGAGGTCGGGCGACGGGGTTCCGTTGATGCCGATGAACTGCGCCTTGCACGGAGTCGATTTTCCGGCGGCATCGCGAATGTCGAATTCAACCGCTGTCGCGTTTCCCAACTCGGTGTTGAGCGTCGTGGTTTTGTCAGCCACGATGGTGAGCGGGATTGTTTTGGGTTCTCGGCCGATGTCACGGACTTCGACAGCCATCTCACCCGGCGGCAATTTGATGCTGAAGTTTCCAGTCGCGTCTGGATAAGCGACAAGTTTTTTTCCAGCCAAGTTCAACTCGATCTTGGCCGTGCCAATCGCCGCGCCTTTGCTATCGCTTATGCGGCCCGAGAGGGTTCCTGTCGCACCCCGCCATGCGGCGACGATGCCAACGGCTTCTGCTGGAGAGCGGCCCACGGCTACGAAACGGGCGAACTGAATGGATTGGCCGGATTTCAAATTCAGTTCAGTTGGCGGCAATTTGATCCCTTCAAACTCGACCCATGCGAAGGCGTAGCCTGCTTTGTCAGCAGGGTCCACGGCGTCGTACCACTGAATCCCATTCGCGTTTCCAGATTTGGTGAAAGTGGTGGCGCGGTCATCGAGCTGGCCGGTGATCGCAATGTTTCCATCGTTGCGAAGAGTGGTGATGACGAGCACGCCCAGCCAATCATCACGAAGCAGATAATCGTGGCGTTTGTAAATCCGGTTCGTCGAGGTCACGCCCGTTGTGAGCGTTTCGATGGACGCTTCGCCCTGCTTGCCGTCTTTGAGGATTCGCACATGCGAGACCATCCCGGATTGGCCGACGGGCGCGAAAATAGTGAGTTGGTCATTGTTGGCTCCGCGTAAACTGAGGTCGTAAAGACAGCCAGGTGTGACGCCGTTGGCTCCGTAAAATGTGCTCATGTTGGCACGGCGCAGCGGGAGGTTTCCTGAAATGACGGCTTCGACCTTGTTGTTGCGCAAAATAAAATCGCCGATGATTCCATCGGCCTCCTTGCCGCCTGGAAGCAGTCTGACATTGTGTGGCCCAATCTCGATGGCTTCGGGGGCAGCGGCGAGTTTGACCGCGCTGAGGAGAGTGAGTGCCAGCAATTGGGACGCGAGCTGCGGGAATGCTTTCATGGTGTCTGAAGAAGATAGTTGGTGGGCAAGCCATAAAACAAGTTGAAAGAAAGCTTGGCTAGTACTTGGCAAGCTGGTTTGAGGTTGTTACAAACGCCCTTCGTGACGAATAAGCCGCCAACCCACCCAATCGCTACTGCCAAGGTCAAATTGCTTGTGGCCAATCGAAGCGAGATCGCCATTCGAGTTTTTCGCGCGGCGACAGAACTCGGCATTCGCACCGTCGCTCTTTACGCGCAGGAAGATCGCCTCTCCGTACATCGTTTCAAAGCCGATGAAGCCTATCTTGTCGGCGCTGGCAAAGGGCCAGTCGGTGCGTATCTGGACATTCAAGGCATCGTCGCACTTGCAAAACAAAAAGGGGTGGACCTGATCCATCCCGGGTACGGATTTCTATCTGAGAATGCTGCCTTCGCCGATGCGTGTCTTGAAGCGGGCATCACCTTTGTCGGGCCGAAACCTGAATTGCTTCGGATGATGGGCGACAAAACCGCCGCGCGCGAGTTGGCCCAAAAAATAAACGTCCCCATCTTGCCCGGCACGGAAGAACCGGTGAAAACGCGCGAATCGGCGATGAAGGCCGCAAAGTCGATTGGCTTTCCGCTCATCATCAAGGCAGCGCACGGTGGCGGTGGGCGCGGAATGCGTGTCGTAAAAAAGGCGTCGGAACTCGGCCGGTTGTTGGACGAGGCGCGTGGTGAAGCCGAGCGCGCGTTTGGAAATCCAGCCGTCTTTCTGGAAAAGTTCGTGACGCGGGCAAAACATTTGGAGGTTCAGATTCTTGGCGATCAACACGGCAACGTTCTGCATCTGCACGAGCGTGATTGTTCCGTGCAGCGCAGACATCAAAAGGTGATTGAGTTGGCGCCCAGCTTTGGTCTGGACGACGCCGTGCGCCACGAGCTGTGTGATGCGGCAGTCCGGATTGCGCGCGCGATCGGGTACGACAATGCCGGCACGGTCGAATTCCTTTACGACATGGATTCGCACAGATGGTATTTCATCGAGATGAATCCGCGCATCCAAGTCGAGCATACCGTCACGGAAGTGATCACAGGCATCGATCTGGTTCGCGCGCAGATTCTCATCGCACAAGGCGCGAAGTTGCACGGGCCGGAATTATTTTTACCGCAACAACCCGATGTGCCGAGGATGGGTTGCGCGCTCCAATGCCGCGTGACGACCGAAGATCCGGAGAATGGATTCGCACCGGACTACGGAAAAATTCTGACGTATCGATCGGCAGCCGGATTCGGGATCCGGCTCGATGGCGCGATGGGTGATTCGGGAAGCGTCATCACGCCATTTTACGATTCGTTGCTGGTGAAGGTGACCGCGCAAGGGCAATCGCTCACTCAGGCCTGCGACCGGATGCACCGGGCTTTGACCGAGTTCCGAATTCGTGGAGTGAAAACGAATATTCCCTTCCTTGAAAACGTGGTGACGCACGATTTATTCCGGTCCGGCCAAGCGACCACGGCGTTGATCGACACGACGCCGGAGTTGTTACGGTTTCCTCGCCGACGCGATCGCGCCACACGATTGCTGGGTTATCTTGGCAATGTGATCGTCAACGGCAACCCGCAGGTGAAGGGCGCCAAGCTGCCGAAACAAACTGTGCCGTGCCCCGTTCCCGTGTGCGATCTGACGGAACCTGTGCCTGATGGCACGCGGCAGTTGTTGCTCAAGCTCGGGCCGGAGAAATTTTGCGAGTGGGTGCGCCGCCACAAATCACTCTTGTTGACGGACACGACTTTGCGCGACGCGCATCAATCTCTGTTGGCCACTCGTCTGCGGACGAATGACATGATGAACATTGCAGCGGTGATCGCCCGGCGCGTTCCGCAGTTGTTCAGTTTGGAAATGTGGGGCGGAGCGACCTTCGATACGTCGATGCGGTTTTTGCACGAGGACCCGTGGGAACGGTTGCGCGACTTGCGCGAACAGGTGCCCAACATCTGTTTTCAAATGTTGTTCCGAGGCTCGAACGCAGTCGGGTACTCCAATTATCCGGACAACGTCGTTTCAGGATTCGTCAAGCACGCGGCGGCATCGGGCATCGACATCTTCCGTATTTTTGATTCGCTGAATTATCTGCCCAATCTGACGGTGGCGATGAATGCGGTGCACGAGACGCACGCGGTTTGCGAGGCGGCCATTTGTTACACGGGCAATATTCTCGATCGGCGCAACAACAAGTATCCGCTGAAGTATTATGTGAAGCTGGCAAAGGAATTGGAGAGGATGGGCGCACACATGCTAGCCATCAAAGATATGGCGGGGTTGTGCCGGCCTTATGCGGCGTTTGAATTGGTCCGCGCACTCAAGCAGGAGATTGGCATCCCCATTCATTTTCACACTCATGACACGAGCGGTGTGAGCGCGTCGTCCATCTTGAAAGCGGCGGATGCGGGTGTGGATGTCGTGGATTGTGCCATCGCATCGATGTCGGGATCGACGAGTCAACCGAATCTAAACTCGGTGGTGGCGGCGCTGGAGCACTCACCGAGAGCCACGGAGATTGATTTGCGGACGCTGAATGTTTTGTCGGATTACTGGGAGCATGTCCGGGGAGTGTACGCGCCGTTCGACACTGGGCCGCGCGCGGGATTGGCCGATGTGTACGAGCACGAGATGCCGGGAGGTCAATACACGAATTTGAAGGAGCAGGCGGTGAGCATGGGGCTGGGTCATCGCTGGGCGGAGATCGCGCGGACTTATGCGGAAGTGAATCAGCTTTTCGGCAACATCATCAAGGTGACGCCGTCGAGCAAAGTGGTAGGGGACATGACGATGTTTCTCGTCTCGCGCGGGATCAAGCCGGCGGACGTGGTGAATTTGGAGCCGGGTTCGACGCCATTCCCGGAATCGGTGGTGGAAATGATGCGCGGGTTGCTTGGGCGGCCGATGGGCGGTTGGCCGAAGAAGGTGCAACATGTCATTTTGGGAAACAAGAAGCCGGTGCGCGGCAGGCCGGGCGCATCACTGCGTCCGCTCAGTTTCGACAAAGTCCGATCGAAACTCAGAGAGCAATTGAAGGCCGAACCGACGGATGACGATGTGTACAGTCATCTGATGTATCCAGCGGTGTTCGCGGAATACAGGAAGTTCGCGCGCGAATACAGCCGGGTTTCGGTGCTTCCCAGCCGCGCGTTTTTTTTCGGGCTGAGTCTGGGCGAAGAAATCGCTGTGGACATCGAGCCGGGTAAAACGCTCTTCATCAAATTACTCAATATCGGATCGGCCAATCCACACGGGTTGCGAACGCTGACGTTCGAAGTGAACGGTTACCCGCGCGAGCAGGATGTGGCGGACAAGTCAGTCAAGGTCGAGGCGAAGGCGAAGGTGAAAGCCGATTCATCGGATCCAATGCAAGTGGGCGCGCCGATTCCCGGCGTGATCACATCTCTGGCCGTGAGTGTGGGTAGCAAAGTTTTGAAATCGGAAAAGCTGTTCACCATGGAGGCGATGAAAATGCAGACGACTGTTTATGCGCCTGCGGATGGCGTTGTGGATGCGATCAGCGCCGAGCTTGGCCAGACTGTAGAGAGCAAGGATCTGGTGATGAGATTGCGCGCTTAGTGATGGTGAACGGCAGTTGGGTTGGCTTGCGGAATGATCCGGTGACGGGTTTGCTGATATCGACCTCGAAGGGGCGCGCGAGATTATTCCCCGCCAGATCCTCGAGAACGATTCCCATCTTCACTTCATACGAGCCGGGTTTCCAAGGTTCGTTCGAGTGAAATTCCCACGAGGATTCCCATTCGCCAATCCGGACGCGTCCTGTGACGGGTTTGCCCTCAGCAGTGAACAGATTCATTTCGGATTGCAACAGCGCCCAATCCAGCGGTTCACCAAAATTGATTCGCAATGGAACGGTGCTGCCCGCGTTCGGAACAGTCATTTCCCAGCGCGCGGGATCAGGTTGAGTTGTGTCGGGCGCTGTGCAGCGGAACGTGTGACGGATTGTTTTTCCGAGTGGGACACCGGTTTGCGTTTTCCATTCGCCCGAGATTTCGAGTTGGTATTGTTGATCAGGAAGCAGTACGGGGCCTTCATCGACATTGAGATTCACTTTTGATTTTTGACGGCCTGGATGCAGCCACAACGTGAGCTGTCGCCCGTCGGGTGCCCAAAGTTCTGTCTCTCGAAACGGGCCGGCGATTTCTGCGTGGTTGGAACGCAACAGGCGCAGGTGTCTGAAAATGTCGCCTTGCTCCATTGGTTCCACAAAGAAAATGTAGAACTTGAGATGGTTTGACGGGAGGACTCGCGTGGTCGGAAAAATCCGTGGCATCGGGAAATATTCAGTGGGCGCGATGCGCGTCGTGCCGCAACTGCACAAAGCAATGGCGGCAGCGAATGAGAGAACAAAGAGGTTCGTCTTGGAGATTTTCAATTGGACCTTGTAACCGGACGAGCGTGATCTACGTCCTTTGAGGTCGTGTGGAATGGGTGTGGGTTGGCCGGGACGCTGACCTCAGCCGTTTTGGTGATAAGTATTACCTGAAATGGCTTGTCCAGCATTTCGCCAATGATAGCCTGCGCATGGGAGCGGTTCGATTTCACTGAGCTGCTTTCAAGGGAGGCTAAACGGTTGGTGAGTTAGAAGTAACTCTTTTTTGTGGCATACGTTTCATTCAAAGCATTCGCATCGGCAACAGGATTGGCTGCTCCGAATACGTACGACCGCCTCGGTGAAGCGTGGCTTTCCGCGCGTCAAAACGGAGGCACGGATACGTTCCCGGAATTTCTCTGCCGTGAAGCGGGCCATTCCTTCGATGAGCTTCAGGCCAAAATTGCCGAGGCGTTTCAATGGCCCGTGATCAAATTGGGGGACGTCGTTGTTCCGGCCGAAGTGCGCAGATTGATACCGCCGAAGATGGCGTTTCAGTTCGGCATCATGCCGGTAAAAGTCGAAGAGGGCATATTGCAGGTGGCCGTGAGTGATCCCTTCGACAGCGCGATGATCTCGACGGTCCATCATCTGGCAGGTTCACCCGTCACTTTCGCGTTGGTTTCAAAAGACGATATCGAGCGCGCTCTTAAAAAGTATTATGGCGTCGGCGCAGAGACTCTCGATGAACTGGCCAAGGATACCAACGATGGCGACGAAGATTTGGAATTGTTGCTGGGCGGAAAAGAAATCGCCGAAGGTGATCAGGAAGCGAGCGTGATCAAGTTCGCCAACCAAGTGATTTGGGAAGCGTACAAAGACCGCGCAACGGACATCCACTTCGAGCCCGCCGAGGACGAGTTGCGCATCCGCTACCGCATCGACGGCATTCTGCACCAAACGCCGATGCCGCCGCAGCTCAAGCAATATCAAGCCTCGCTCATTTCCCGAATCAAAGTGATGGCGGGGATGAACATTGCCGAGAAGCGATTGCCGCAGGACGGCCGCATCAACGTGCGCATCAAAGGCGAAGAGATCGACATTCGTGTTTCGACGGTGCCGACAGTTTACGGCGAAAGTGTCAGCTTGCGATTGCTCACGCGCGGACGGATTTCGCACAGCCTCGAAAAACTGGGATTCAATTCCACCGACGAAAAGAAGCTTCGGGAAATTATCGTCCGCCCGCACGGCATCCTGCTTGTGACGGGGCCGACCGGATCGGGAAAATCGACCTCGCTGTATGGATTTCTCAGCACGATCAATTCCGTGCAAAAGCGGATCATCACGATTGAGGAGCCGGTCGAATACGAATTGAAGGGAATCAACCAGATTGCTGTCCGCTCGGACATTGGCCTGACATTTGCCAAGGGGCTGCGGCACATTCTGCGACAAGATCCGAATGTGATCATGGTTGGTGAAATCCGTGATTTGGAGACGGCTGAGATCGCCATTCGCGCTGCACTCACAGGCCATCTGGTCATGAGCACGCTTCATACAAACGACGCGCCCAGCTCCTTCACCCGTCTGGTCGATATGGGAATTGAGCCATTCCTCGTCGCCTCATCTGTGGAGGCAGTGCTCGCCCAGCGATTGGTGCGGACTATTTGTGCCAAGTGCAAAGTGCCGCAAGAGGTGGACAGGGATTATTTGCTGAAGCTGGATTTCCCGAAGCAACACCTGAACACGGCGAAATTCTGGCACGGGGCCGGATGTGATTCCTGCCGTCAACTCGGGTATCAGGGGCGCACCGGGATTTACGAGCTGTTGATGGTTGATGAATCGATTCGTGAACTCGTGCTTTCACGCTCGCCCTCCACGGCTATTTCGCAACGGGCGATCGCCAATGGGATGTGCACGTTGCGCAACGATGGCTGGCGAAAGGTGATGGAGGGGGTCACCACAATTGAGGAAGTGCTGCGAGTGACGCAGATGGAAGATCGTATGACGACGACAGAGTGAGTGCCGTTTAAAGTGCATGAGTGAGATTCAGTCAACTACCAGCCCGTCGACAACACCGGAGCCAATGCCCTCGGGGGTGGTCGCGCCTGTCGTTGTGCCGAAACGTCGGAGCAGCGGGGTCGCGTCGAAGCGTAAACGATTTGGCGGAACCAATCTGCTGGATTTGGGGTCGGAGAATCCGCGTTACTGGAGACACTCCAAAAACAAGCGCGAGGAATTCAACGAAGGTGATGCGGCAACGGTCCGACTCCAACAACGGACACGACGATCTTGGCAGGACATGTTTCAGTCGCGATACGAAAACTGCCTCTGGATTGGCGTGGAGCAAGTACTCTTTCGCGTGTTGCAGGTTCCGAGATGCAACCGTCGGAGCGAGCTTGAGGAGCTGGTAAGTTTGCAAGTGGATCGGTTATCGCCTTGGTCGATGGCGCAGACAGTTTGGTCGTTTGATGTGGTGCCGGATTGGCGCGGTGAGCGTCAATTGCAAACGGTTTTGGTGGAGATGGCCAAACGCGATGCCGTCGAAGAGTTGATCGGGAAATCGCTGGATTGTTCGATGCGACCGGATCGGGTCGAGGTGCCGGTGCGATACCAGATGCAGTCCATACTTTCGCAATCGCGTTCAGTGGATGGGGCTTGGATTTTCCCGAAAACATCCGGACAGCAGGTGAGTTGTCTGGTCGCTTGGTGGCAGGAGGGAGTTTTGCACCACATCGAAAAATTCAACCTCTCATCCGTGTCGGGCGTGGATGAATTGACGCAGTGCCTGAGCGCTACTTCCTGGGCGGGTGAAATGGAGGGTTGGTTGACGAAGCCGTGTGTATGGCACTTGGTTTCGGATGGGCGGCTGTCGGAACAGTGGTTGCCGGCATTGAAGGCGTGGTCTGGCCAAGATGTGGATTGGGTGGCGCCAATAGATGCGGGAGAACTCGCGCTTTTGAGTGCCGCGCGTGCAACCGGGCCGGTGAACGAGGCGAATTTATTGCCGCCGGATTTTCGCGATCAGTTTCGACGGGACGATGTGGATCGAGCTTGGGGTTGGACGACGGTTTGCATAGCCCTGTTCGTGATGTTGGGAGTGGGGGCTTTCTTTGGCTTGTTGAAATGGAAGGGTAAAGAATTGGCTGCGGCGGAAAAACGGCTGCGTACTTTGGATCCAAAATACAAAGAAACCATGCGGTTGAAGCAGCAGTCGGAGTTGTTGGAAGAGCAAATTGATTTGGGGCGAGTGGCGCTGGATTGCCTGCATGCGGTGGCAGTATCGATTCCGGAGAACGTGACACTGGATAGATTTACATTCACGGAAGTGAAATCGGGCGAGGCGGACAATCTGGTGTTGAGAGGGACGGCAGATGAAGAATCACAAGACAAGATTGGAGAGTTCTTTGATGCGTTGGGAAAGTACACGGTAAAAGATCCAGACGAGGAAAATGAGGAGGATGCGGCTAAAAAGCCCAAACAGCGGAATTTGTTTCGCGATGTGAAAATGCCCCGCCAAACCCGGAGAACTGGCGGACTGTGGGAATGGTCCATCACGGCTAAAATCAATCGGGAGGAACCCAAGTGATCGAGTTATTAGACAAGCTCAATGTCCGGCCTGAAGAGCGGCGTTATGTGCTGGCTGGAATTATTCTGGTGCTGGTTCTCATTGCATCGCTCTGGGTGGTGATGTCGGCGAAAAATCAGTACGCAATCCTGGCGAAAAGGCACCGTGAGACGAGTGAAAAAACTCTCATGTGGCAAAAGGTGGCGGCCAACATGAGTCAGTACTCTGAAAAGGTGGAAAGTTTGCAGGGGCATGCAGAGGCATTGGGGTCGATGGAAAAGGCCAGCGAGATGTTTCAAACCGTCCGCCGGAGAGGGACTGAGAGCGGGCTGGAAATCATGGGGACGCAATTTGATCCCCGACAGAAAACGGAGGATGAAGCATTTTTTGACCAGTTGAAAATGAGGATCGATTTTGTTTCTGGCAATCGCGAGCTGGTTTTGTTTCTCGACAAGTTGACGGATGAAAAGTCGCGCATTCGTGTTCAAGATATGGATTTGCAGCCCGATGGAAGAGATCGAAAGCGGCTGAAGGGAAATATCAAGATTCTGGCGAACTTCTCGCGGGAGGCGATTGATCCGAAGAAAGGAACGCCGGCTGGTAAGAAGACTGGGAAAACCACGACGAAAAAAATATGAAAACCATAACTGCTGGACTACTCGCGCTGTTGCTATCCGC
>CAMDOH010000062.1 GCA_945903605.1 Akkermansia muciniphila | reverse complement strand
CACTGCGCGCCGGAGGTGAAAGCGGCGATCCTCGCGCAGGTGAACAGCAATCTGCTGCACAATTATTGTTTCCCGAGCGAGGAACGCGCGGAGCTGGCGGAGACGCTCGCCGGCCTCGCGCCGGAGGGTTTGCGAAAAGTGTTTCTGCTCACGACCGGCTCGGAGGCGACGGAGTGCGCGATCAAGCTGAGCCGCGCGCACGGCATCAAGGTCGGCGGTCAAAAGAAGATTGGCATCATCGGCTGGGAACGCGGCTTTCACGGACGCACACTGGGCGCGCAACAGGCCGGCGGCATGGCGGGACAGAAAAATTGGATCGTCAACGAAGACCCCGCGATCATCACCGCGCCGTTTCCCGATGGCTACTGGCAGACCGACACGAGCTTCGAGGCGTTCCTGGCCAGTGTCGAGGCGCGAGGGATGAAAGAGGAGAATGTCGCCGGCGTCATCATGGAGACTTATCAGGGCGTGGGGCCGGATTTTGCGCCGGTGGAGTTTGTAAAAAGACTCCGCGCGTGGTGCGACGCGCATCAAATCGTGCTGACCTTCGACGAAGTGCAGGCGGGCTTCGGTCGCACGGGGAAGTTCTGGGCCTTTGAACATTACGGCGTGACGCCCGACATCATCTGTTGCGGCAAAGGCATCAGCAGCTCGTTGCCGATCTCGGCGGTCATCGGGCGCGAGTCCATCATGGATCAGTTTCCACCCGGTTCCATGACGAGCACTCACACAGGCAATCCTGTTTGTGTCGCCGCAGCACTGGCGAGCGTGCGGAAAATCGTCCGCGAAAAGCTGACTGAAAACGCCGCCGCACTGGAGCCGGTGCTGCTGGCGGGGTTGAAGACGATTCAAGCGAAGCATCCGCAGGTCATTGGTCACGTCACCGCGCACGGACTCGTCGGCGGCATGCAAGCTCTCAAGCGCGGGACGAAGGAACCGGACCACGACCTCGCGCACGCCATCATCGAGCGTTGCATGTGGAAAGGGCTGCTGCTCTTTGCGCCCGTCGGCGCGTGGGGACAGACGGTGAAGATCGCGCCGCCACTGACCATCCCGCGCGACGCGATGGAAGAGGCGCTGGGCGTGCTCGCCGAAGCAACGGACGAAGCCGTCGCAGCAGCATCGGCGCACTGACAAGTCAGTGCGCAGCGGCGGCGGATACGGGCGCGGGCTTCCGGACTTCGCCGATCAGCTTTTCCAAGCGGCGGCCGTACTCCACGAAATTATGGCGCGCGTCCTCGTCGCTCGCCTTGATGTGCGCGTCGTGGAAGACCACGACCATGTGAGGCTCGATGCTGATGCCGCCGTCATAACCGCGCGCGATGGCGTCGCGCAGAATGTCGCGCACGCGTCCTTGCCCTTCGCCGGGCCAATTGTAATCCGCGTCGTTCTTCGCGGGGTTCCATGTCGCGTCCTTCACGTGGATGTGCACGGTGTGATCGCGCAGTTGCGTCCACATTTGCCACGGGTCCTGTTTCTTCCACGGCAGAGGCCCGCGTCGGTCGGCATTGAAAATGGGATTGGCGGTGTCGAACACCCATTTGAGGCCCGGACATTTCTCCAGCATCTCCAGCGCGTCGCGCGAGCTCATGCCGCCGTAGTTCATGCAATTCTCGTGCACAGGCTGCAGACCGGCATCGAGAAACATCTTCGTCACTTCGCGCACGCGCTCGAAAACGACCGGCGGTGTCACGGTCTCGTCATCCTTCGGTTTGAAGCTCATCACGCGGACATATTTTGCCTGGAGCCGTTGCATGCGCGGAATGGCGCGATTCACTTCGGCCACCGTGATGTCGAACGGCGTCTCGACGGTCTTCGCCCAGTTCATGATCGTGGAGCCAAAACAATAAACGCCAATGCCCGCCGCCTTGAGCCGCCCCTCGACGATGTCGAAAGCCGCGTCGGGAATGTTGTGCAGATTGTCTTTCGCGAATCCCGGCACCTCAACGCCGCGCATCTCGATGAACTTCCAGCCGAGCGCCTGCGCCGCCGCGATCTGCGTGTCCAACTGACTGCCCGCTTCGTCTCCGATTCCCATCAAGTGCATATTTTATTTTTGGCTGTGGGCTGTGTGCCCGGGTTAACGACGGAACGAAGCGGCAAAATCCTCCGCAGAAACTTCCACGACCGTCTTCACTTTCTTCGATGCCGCAATGAGCGCGTTGAGCTGCGCCTCGTACGCCGCGCTGTCCATCGGCAGATCAATCGATCGCCCCACAAGGCCGGAGAAGAGCATCGCGTTGGCCAGTTCCACCGAGTGCAGTCCGTCCGCACCGGGCGCGATGAGCGCCGCGCCATCCAAAACCGCGTTCACAAAATTGGTCATCAACTGCGCATGCGAATCCACTGCGGGCGGGATGGGAATCTCCTCCACCGTCGTGTCCGGCTTTTTGAAACCGATCTTCGAGGTGCGGCACCATTCATCCGTCGGCATCGCGTTGCGCGTGAAGATGAGTTTGTCATTCTCCAGAATCAACCGGCCTTTCGTGCCTGCAATCTCCAGCCGGTTGCTGCCCGGCGTTTCGCCCGTGGACGAGATGAACGCGCCCGTCGCGCCGCCGGGAAATTCCATGTAGCACGTCACGTCATCTTCCGCCTCGATGTCGTGGTGACGGCCCAGCCCGATGTGCGCCTGCAGGCGCGCGGGCATGCCGACCATCCACTGCAACGCGTCGAGTTGATGCAGACATTGATTAAGCAACACGCCGCCGCCCTCGCCCTTCCACGTCGCGCGCCAGCCGCCACTTTGATAGTACGCCTCGCTGCGAAACCAATCGGTCATGATCCACACCACGCGCACAAGCTTGCCCAGTTCACCGCTTCCGATGAGTTCGCGAATCTTCACATAGCGCGGCTCGACTCGCAGTTGGAACATCGCGCCGAAGACCTGTTGGGGATGCGCGCGAGCCTCGGTGATCAGCCGCTCGGCATCGGCCTTGTGCGAGGCGATGGGTTTTTCCACCACCACATGCAAGCCTGCCTGGAACGCCGCGATGCCCTGCGGCGGATGCTGCGGATGTGGCGTGGCAATGAGAAGGGCGTCGATGCAACGCGAGGCAATCATCTCCTCGGAGGTGCCAAACACCTGCACACCCTTTTGGGTGAACTCCGAGAGTTTGCCCGGCGATGTGCTGCCCACCGCGTTCAGTGTCGCGCGCGGCACCTTGCCGGCCAGGAGATAATCGGCATGATAACGCCCGATGTTGCCCATGCCGATAATGCCAATGCGGACGTGTTTCATTCGGGGATTCCGATTATCTGTTGCTCAACACAGTATCGCCGTTTGGGAATTTCATCGGCAAGCTCATTCTCGTTGGACATGAACGAATGATTGAACACCGACTTCGGTTTGCTCAGTGGGTTTTGCGATGGATGTTTCGCGATGTGAAACAAGTGTCGCCGACCGAGCTGTCATGTTGGTTGGCAGATAGCGCGAAGGAGCCACCCGTGTTGCTGGATGCGCGCGAGCTGGCGGAGTTTTCCATGAGCCACATCGCTGCCGCGAAATGGATTGATCCAAGAGCGACGGATGCGGAGTTGAGTGCGTTGCCTTTGGGCGGCAAATCGGTCGTGGTTTATTGTGCCGTGGGTTATCGATCGGCGAAGATTGTCCGGCGATTGCAGTCGATGGGGCAGGGGAACCTCTTCAATCTCGAAGGAGCCATTTTTGCCTGGGCGAGCGAACGGTTGCCGATGGAGAATTCAGCAGGAGTCACTTCTCGGGTGCATCCGTACAATAGATTCGGTCGCTGGCTGCTGCCGTCACATTGTCGGGATTGAACGAGGATTGTCAGGCCAGCCAATGAGCGAGCAGTGGCGCGATGGCGAGTGCGGGAAGATAATCCGCCAATGGAACTTTCTGAATACGGAGGATGATCAGCACAACGCAAAGAATGAGAAGTCCACCGGTGAGATTGATGGACTGCATCATTTCCGGTTGATCAATGTAGGGTTTGATGAGCCGCGCCGAAAGTGTGAGCGTGCCTTGATAAGCGACGAGTGGAATCACGGAGAGAATCACTCCCCAACCAAAGGTGCTGGCCATCGCCAATGTCGCCAGTCCGTCCATCATTCCTTTCAGAGCGAGGATATTC
Organism: Akkermansia muciniphila; assembly: GCA_945903605.1. Lineage (GTDB taxonomy): Bacteria > Verrucomicrobiota > Verrucomicrobiia > Limisphaerales > UBA1100 > CAMDOH01. The sequence continues at coordinate 10,316 of CAMDOH010000062.1, read as the reverse complement.
CATTTCCCTTCCAGCCCATCTTCGATGCAACCCAAAATCGCCATCGGCCCAACGCAGAAAAGAAGTGTGCAGGTGACGAACCCTTCGCTCGTGCGATTGGATGGATTGTCATTCGTCGCCGCGAATCGTTCCTGAGCATGGCGGCCAAGTCGTTCGAGTCCTTTCTGCAGGCCAAGAAGGGTCCCAATCGCCGAACCAACGGCGATCGAAACGAGAACGATGCCGAGCCTTTTTGCGGTGAGCAAAAAACCGCCGCCCAGTCCCTGCCAGATCATGTTGCCGGCGACGTACACCGTGAGGAAAGCGAGCACCAGTCGGATTCTCTGCTGAGTGAGATCCGATAATTTACTTTTGAGCAGTAGTCCCAACGCACCTCCCATGAGTATGGCTGCAGCGTTGAAGGCGGTGCCGATACCGATCATGGCTTGAGCTGTGCAGCGGCCAGTTCGCCGAGTGTCTGCGCCTCTTTCACGTGACCCTTCAATTCGGTTCGTCGTGTGGGAGTGACCTGATACGAAACAGCGCGAAGATGAATTTGTTCGCCAATGGTTTCAGCGAGCGCAGCGACAGGGGCAAGGCAACCGCCGCCCATCGCGTTGAGAAAGGCGCGCTCGGCAGTGACCGCCTGAAAAGTGTTGTAGTGATTCAGCCGGACACACAGCGCATCCACTCGTTCATCCAACGCGCGTGTTTCAATCCCGATCGCGCCCTGGCCAACGCACGGAAGCATTTCTTCCCTCGTCAGCGGAATGGCGAGCAACCCGTCGGGAACGGCGTCGCCCACGAGTCGTCCATCGGGTTTGATTTCAAAATGCAGACGCTCGAATCCTGCAGCAGCAAGAATGAGTGCGTCGATATCTGCGCGTTCATCGAGTCGTTGCAATCGAGTCGGTACGTTGCCACGGATTTCGACGACGTGGATGTCGGGTCGCAATGCCAGGAGTTGCGCTTTCCGGCGGGGGCTGCCGGTGGCGATATTCCAGCCAGCGGGCAAATCCTTGACACCCGATTTCGGATTCATGCCGCGCCGTTCGGACTGACCGGGAGACCAATCTGTGAGCATGGCAGCGGCGGCTATTTTTTTGAGATGGGCAGCATCGCGATAAATGAGGACATCGCGCCAGTCGGCCCGTTTGCAAACGGCGCCGAGCTTGAGTCCGGCCGGTAATTCTGTGGGAAGATCTTTGAGGCTGTGCACAGCGAGATCGGCATGATGTCGCAACAGAGCCACTTCAAGTTCCTTCGTGAAGAGTCCTTTTGGCAGGGGCGTTTTCTTGCGCGAGTTGGCGGCGGTCTGAAGTTTGTCACCTTTGGTTGTGATGATCTTCAACTCGAATCGGAGCTTGGGAAACGCCTTGCGGCATTGGTCGAAAACAGCATTGGCCTGAGCCAGCGCGAGGGCGCTGCCGCGTGTGGCGATGATGAACGGGCGTTCGGGCATTTTAGGAATGACCCAATGCCATGTCAGATGATGACGGTCGTTGTGAAGAAGTGAGGAGGGAAGCGGCGCGTTCGCGGATGATCTTTTCGCAGATGACGATTTCTTCCTGGCGTTTGCGCAGATAGTCGTCGGCCACCGATTGCAGGTCGTCGATGTTGTAAAGATACACGTCGTCGAGTTGAACCACTTCGGGATGGATGTCGCGCGGGACAGCAATGTCGATCAGGAGCAGGGGTCGATGATGGCGAAGATGCTGCATCGGCTCCAGTCGTGCGCGGTCGAGAATGGGATGCGGCGCGGCGGTGCTGCTGATGACGATGTCGACCAGCCCAAATTCTTTTTCCCAATCGTGAAAGTGGACAGCGCGACCGCCGAGTTCAGTGGCGAGCGCGGCGGCGCGATCGTAGGAACGGTTGGAGACGATGACGCTTTTGGCTCCGCGACTCAGCAGTGCCCGAGCGGTTTTCTCGCTGGTCTCTCCTGCGCCGATGACCATCACTTGACGATCGCTGAGTGTGTCAAAAATCTTTTCGGCCAGTTCGACGGCGACTGCAGCGACGGAAGTCGCTCCGCGCTGAATTTGCGTTTCGCTACGGATGAATTTGGCGACGTTGAACGCCCGCTGAAAGGCTTTGTTCAGTTGTGGGCCGGTGAGTTTGTGCAGGAGTGAAGTCTCATAAGATTTTTTGAGCTGGCCGAGAATCTCTGTTTCGCCCAGCACCATGGAGTCCAACCCGCTGGCAACTTTGAACAGATGTTCGATGCTCTGCGGTTCGTCGTGTTGATAAAGGATCCCTTCATCCGCAGGATTTTTGCCCTCCATGAGAAATCGGTGGAGTTGGGAGAGTATCGATCTGGAGTCGGCGTTGCCGGCGGCATAAATCTCCACACGGTTGCATGTGGACAAAACGACAGCCTCGGTGACTCCCTCAAGTTTGCAGAGACGGACGGTCATCTCTGGCAATGACGCATCGGGTATGGCGAATCGTTCGCGCTGTTCGACAGGCGCTGAGCGGTGATTGAGGCCGATGACGACAACAGGCATGTCAGGGATTGTGAAGTTTGGAGAGGAGGTTGACTCCCCAAAACGTGAGCAGGACGAAAACAAAGCAGCCGCAGTTGCCCCAGGCCAGGTTGCGTCCGCCATGATCAGCCCGCCAATAAAGGATGGAAGAAGCAGTGTAGGCGATCCAAACGAGAATGGACCAGAGGACTTTCGGATCCACGAAAAGATTTTGTCCATCCGGTGTTTTGAGAAAGATGAAGCTGACGAGCAAGCCTGCTGAAAGCAAAACGATGCCAGCGGCTTGGAGTCTGACAATGATGCGTTCAATCTGCTGAACTGGCGGTAGCAGTGCAGCCAAGGCGCGCAGACGATTAAATTTGAGGTCATGTACTTGCGAGAGATACATCATCGAACTTCCAAAACTCAGTCCGAATGCGCCATAGGCCAGCGCGATGAACGCGACGTGCAGGCTGATCCAGCGCAATGTGAAATTGGTTTCAGGCGTTTCTGGAGTTCGGAGGGGATCCATGCCGGGCATCAGCGCAAAGACTCCAAATGCAAACACAACGGGCGCCGCAAAAACGCAAAGGGTTCTCAGTCGCGACCACAATCCCAACAATAAACAACCCGCCACAGCCGACCACATCACGAAGGCGGTCGCTTCATAAAGATTGTGGACTGGGCAACGGTGAAAGGAGAAGCCGCGCTTGGCCATGGCGATGGTGTGGGCGACGAGGCCGGCGGCAAGCAGTCCGTACACGACCCAGTCCGACCTGCGGAATCCGCGCTGCCAAAGCAAAAGTGCGTAAGTCGTCGCGACTCCGTAGGCGACTACAGAGGCAATGAACCAAGATTTGTCCGACCAATTCACCGAGCGGCAATCAGGCCACAGAATGGGGTTCAAGGCAAACCTTTGCGTTGCGATGGGAGGAAGTGCCGCTTGAACGCGAGCGAATCAATGGTTAAACGAATCCCGTGCGAGGAGTGTGGTTCGCTTTGGCATTGAGCGTTGTCGCAGGGATTGCGGCGGAACCGACCTATCGATTGGCGCAGGGAGTGCAAGTGCCGACGGTGAACCGAGAATTTCGCGGCGCGTGGATCGCCACCGTGGGCAACATCGATTGGCCGTCGAAGCCGGGATTGACCACGGCCGACCAGCAATCGGAATTGCGCGCGTTGATGGACATGGCTTCGGCGCTGAATCTGAACGCGCTGATCTTTCAAGTGCGCACGGCTTGTGACGCCCTTTACAATTCACCGCACGAACCTTGGTCGGAATATCTGTCGGGGAAAATGGGTGAGCCGCCGAATCCCTATTACGACCCGCTTGATTTTGCCGTGCGCGAAGCTCATGCGCGCGGGATTGAATTGCACGCGTGGTTCAATCCATTTCGAGCGCGTTATCACAAGGTGAAAACCGAGGCGGCCGCAACCCATGTGAGCCGGAAGCAACCCGCGCTGGTCCGCAAGTACGGCGATTGGCTTTGGCTGGATCCGGGAATGAAGCCGGCCAACGACATTTCGATCAACGTGATGATCGATGTGGTGAAGCGCTACGACGTCGACGGCATTCACATCGACGATTATTTTTATCCGTACCCAACAAAAGACTCATCCGGCAAGCTGATTGATTTTCCGGACGACGCTTCGTGGAACGCCTATCGGCAGCGTGGCGGAAAGCTGGAACGAGCAGATTGGCGGCGCGACAATATCAACCAATTCGTGAAGCGACTGCACACGGCGATTCATGCTGAAAAGCCTTGGGTGAAATTGGGTGTGAGTCCCTTTGGTATTTGGAAAGACGGCGTTCCCGCCGGTATCAAGGGTTTCGACGCGTACGCGCTGCTGTATGCCGACGCGCGATTGTGGCTCCAGAATGGTTGGATGGATTATTGTGCACCGCAACTTTACTGGAGCATCGAGGCGCCGCAGCAGAGTTTCCCCGTGTTGCTGAAATGGTGGTCAGAACAGAATCCCCAACAGCGCCATCTTTGGCCGGGCAGCAACTCGGCGAAAGTCGACCCTTGGAAGGCCGATGAAATCGCCAGTCAAATCGAAGTCACACGCAAGAATCTCGGCACGACCGGCAACGTGCATTGGAATATCAGCTCGCTTTCCAAAAACAGGGGAGGACTGCGTGATCATCTTGCAGCCGGAAAATATCGGGAGCCGGCGCTCGTGCCGGCAACGCCGTGGTTGGACAAAATTGCGCCCTCCAAACCGGCGGTCAGCGCTAAACAGGAAGGTAAATCCATTCGGGTCGATTGGCGCAGCGACGGCAAAGAACCGATTGCTCGGTGGGTATTGCAATGGCGGGTGGGGCAGCAATGGCAAACGAAAGTGCTGGGAGCAGATCGATCAAGCGCGATGCTCAAACTGGACGGTGATCCACCGGCTGTTTTAGCGGTGACTCTGATTGACCGGACTGGAAATGCGAGCGCGACGGTGTCGCTCGAGCTGGTCCGATAAATAGTTTTGGAAGGGCTGTAAGCCGAGTTCTGTCTTCGCGTCGTGAAACGCGGAGAGGCTCATTTGTCTTAGCGGCCAGTACCCGAAGCCAGGCTTGCGCCATGGAGCGAGCAGCCCCGAGGCTTCCTATTTGGCCTTGCACCCAACGGGGTTTTCCATGCCGCCTCGCTTGCGCTTGGCGCGGTGGGCTCTTACCCCACCGTTTCACCCTTACCGCCGGCTTGCGCCGGTTTGGCGGTTTGCTTTCTGTTGCACTTTCCGTCGGCGTGACCTCGCGGTCAAACCGCCCGAGTGTATCCGTGCATCGAAATGCACGGTTACGCGGCGTCGTGCCCTGTGGTGCTCGGACTTTCCTCCCCCGATTGTTGACGAATCAACAATCGAGAGCGAACCTCCGCCCTTCCAAAACCAACGGGAAAGTACCCCTGTCGGTGGACAGGGGCAAGTGATCAGTCGACGGGAGTCAATTCCATGTCGGCTGTGAAATACAGGATGCAGCCGCAGTGAGGGCAGGCGTTGATGTCTTTGGCGTGTTTGCAATCCACGATGACTTGCGGCGGGAGTTTCATGTGACAGCTTCCACAGACGCTGTGACTGACTCCGGCGACGGCATTGGGGCCTTTGCTTTTGAGAAGTCGTTCGTATCGGGCGCGAGTCATTTCATCCAACTCGCCGGCATTCTGGGCGCGCAATTGAGAAATTTCATCAAAGGACTGTTTCAGGTTCGTTTCGCGTTGGTCGAGTTCGGTCAATTCCTTGGCCAAATCTTTTTTGGCTTGTTCCAGATCGGATTGGGCTGACTTGGTGACTTTCTGTTGAGCTTCGGCAGATTCCATGAATTCGATCTGCCGATCTTCGAGGTCGCGAATTAATTTGCGGCAGTGCTCGGATTCCCTGCCGAGCGCCTGATATTCATCGTTCTTTTTGGTCTGCAACTGCTGGTAAGCGTAACGGTCAATATCGGCCTGCTTGGCGCTGGCCTCCAATTCGAGCTGTTTGCGGCCGGACTCAATTTCAATCGCCTTCTTTTTAGCGGCGTCGTGCGCGGTTTGCGCTGCGGAGGTGCGTCCTTGGATGAATTGCCTTTCGGCGGCGATGCGGGCGAGCTCGGTCTGAGTGCGTTGCAATTGCTTGTCGCGATCCTGCAGAACCAAGAGCTGTTCAATTTTGGGGAGCATTTGACATTCTTTAAGGACGCGCCAAAGTAGGCCAACCGTCGAGAGTAAGTCAACCGCCTTGGCAAAAGACAATCTGGAGCCAAGGAGTCGATCGGCTTTGCGACTATGAGAAAAATGTGTGCATTGAACGTCTAACTTTGTGGAAATGAAAACATCGATACCCCACGCCCTCATCGTTTGCATCGTGCTTTTGGCCGCGAACTGTTTGAACGCTGCGGACAGTCCCTCCTTGAGCGTTGCGCGGCAGCTCAATCAAGCGTTCATCGAAGTGGCTGAAAAAGTGACACCGACAGTGGTCATCGTTTCCATCGCCAAAGATCCGGCGCTGGCCACGATGCCGCAGCCCGGCGTGCCGGGTATTCCAAATCAACCGAAGCCGCCAGAGCAACGACCCGGTCGCGATCCGCAATTCAATGGTCAAGGCTCCGGTGTCATCATCACCGAGGACGGCTACATTTTGACGAACCGGCACGTGATCGATGGCGCACGAAAAATCAAAGTGGCGCTCAAGGACGGCCGTGAATTTGTTGGCGTGCTGCGCGGCATCGACACGCAATCCGATCTGGCCATTGTCAAAATCGAAGGAAAGGGATTGCCCGTGGCAAAGTTTGCCGATTCGAAGAAGGTTCGCATCGGCGAATTTGCAATCGCCATCGGCGCGCCGTTCCAGCTCGATTATTCTGTGACCGTTGGTCACGTGAGCGCGCAAGGTCGCAATCGAGTTGTGCCTGATGCAGCGATGGACCAAGATTTTTTGCAGACCGACGCCAGCATCAATCCCGGCAACAGCGGCGGGCCGCTCGTGAATATCGACGGCGAAATCATCGGGATCAACACCATGATTCGCGGCATGAACACGGGCATCGGATTTTCAATCCCATCTTCGTTTGCCAAGGAAATTGCCGATAAAATCATGCGCGATGGCCGAGTCATTCGTGCTTGGCTTGGCGTGGCCATTTCTGGATTCAACGAGAACCCCGAATACAAAACACTCATTAAAGGCGTCAAGGACGGCGTGGTGGTGAAGGAAGTGACGCCTGATGGCCCCGCAGGAAAAGCGGACCTCAAACCGTTTGATGTGATTACGGCCGTCGAATCGAAACCGGTGGATTCTGGGCACGCACTGCGTTCGGAAATGCGATTTAAGGAAATTGGCAAACCCGTCACACTCGATGTGGTCCGAAATGGGAAGAGTCTCAAGATACAGATTGTTCCCGAGGCTTGGCCGGAGCCAGCAGCCGAGATCGCTTCCAAACCGCTGACTCCACCGACACCCCCCACTGTCACACCGCAAACGGCCACTGATGCAAATTCAGGACTGACTGTCGGCACTCTCACCAAAGAACTCGCTGCGCAGCACAAGGCGAAAGAAAACTCTGGCGTGCTCGTGTCGAAAGTGGCTGCGGGCAGTTTGGCTGCGGCAAAAATGATTATTGAAGGAGACGTCATCACCGAGGTGAATCAGAAACCGATAAAGACTGTGCAGGATTTTACGGAGGCACTGAAGGGCGCTGATTTCAATAAAGGTGTGACGCTGGGAATTAATAGCAAAGGCGTCAGCAAAACCGAGACGCTTAAAAAAGCCACAAACTAATTTCACAGTGAAACGAATTACGCTTTTCCCGTTGGCCATTCTGGTTGCGTGTGGTGGCTCGGATTCAGGAAAATCTGGCGCGTCATTGACCAATAATGGTTCTGGCAACCCGATCACCGCTCCTGTCGATTACCTTGGCGCCGTCAATCAAGGCCGCAGAAAAGCGGTCTCACAGATCAATCTCAATCACATCAATTCGACCTTGCAGCAATTCGCGCTGATTGAAGGCAAACAAGCTGAGTCGCTCGATGAGCTGATCAAGAAAGGCTATCTTCAGAGCCTGCCCGTGCTGCCGAAGGGAATGGAGCTGATTTACGATTTGAAGTCGGGACAGGTCGCTGTCACCAACCGTTGACCGGCTGGATTTCTTCTCGCCAAAGCCTCACAGCCACGTCAACCATCTCCGCCGCTTTCCAACATGATTGAGCAGATTGTTATTTTAGATTTTGGGTCGCAGTACACTCAGGTCATCGCGCGCCGCATCCGCGAGGCAAGCGTTTACTCCACCATCCTTCGCTACGACACGCCGGCGGCCCAGATCGCCAAGCTTAAACCTAGCGGCATCATTCTCAGCGGCAGCCCTTCCAGCGTGTACGCGCCGGAAGCGCCGCTGCCCGATCGCGGCATCTTCGCGATGGGCGTGCCCATTCTGGGCATCTGTTTTGGTGTGCAGTTGCTCGCGCAATTCCTCGGTGGCAAAGTCGAGAAGGGACAGAAGCGCGAGTACGGCAAAGGCACTCTCACGGTGAAGGACGGCGCGTGCGCGCTTTTCAAGAAGCTTCCGCGCCAGTTGCAGGTTTGGAATTCGCACGGTGATAAACTCACGAAACTTCCGAAAGGTTTCGTCTCCGTCGCCGTCACGGATAATTCAGAATTCGCGGCCATCGAAAATCGCCAGAAGCGTTTCTTCGGTCTCCAGTTTCATCCCGAGGTGGTTCACACACCGCGCGGCAAAGAGATCATCGCCAACTTCGTCCACGGCGTCTGTCGCTGCGGCAAAGGCTGGACGATGCGCAGTTACCTGGATCAATCCATCAAAGAAATCCGCGCGCAAGTCGGCAAGGAACGCGTCATTCTTGGGTTGTCCGGCGGGGTTGATTCAAGTGTCGCCGCTGCGCTGTTGCACAAGGCCATCGGCGATCAGCTCACCTGCATCTTCGTCAATAATGGCTTGCTGCGCGCGAGAGAGGCCGAGGTTGTGCAGGAAGTTTTTGGCCGCAATTTCAAGATGAAGTTGCAGTACGAAGAATCCACCGCGCTTTTTCTTGGCAAACTTCGCGGCGTGTCCGACCCCGAACGCAAGCGCAAGATCATCGGCAAAACGTTCATCGACGTTTTCCAAGCCGCAACCAAGCGCGCGGGAAATGCAAAGTTTCTGGCGCAAGGCACGCTCTATCCGGACATCATCGAGTCTGTGCCCATCGCCGGAAACCCCGCCGCGCTCATCAAGAGCCATCACAATGTCGGCGGCCTGCCCAAGAACATGAAGTTCAAGCTCGTCGAACCGCTCAAGTGTCTTTTCAAAGATGAAGTGCGCCAACTCGGCCTTGAACTCGGGCTGCCCAAAGAAATCGTTTATCGCCAGCCCTTCCCCGGCCCCGGCCTCGCCGTGCGCTGTCTGGGAGATGTGACACCGGCGAAATTAAAAGTGCTGCGCCGCGCCGATGCGATTGTCGTCGAGGAAATGAAACTGGCCGATCTCTATTACAAGACTTGGCAGACTTTCGCCGTGTTGCTGCCCGTCCGCAGCGTGGGCGTGCAAGGCGACGAGCGCACGTATGATTGGACACTCGCCATCCGCGCCGTTGAATCGCAGGACGGCATGACTGCCGACTGGGTGCGCCTGCCATATGATTTGCTGGAGAAAATCTCGTTACGCATCACCAACGAAGTCCGCGGCCTCAACCGCGTCGTCCTTGACCTCACCAGTAAACCGCCCGGCACCATCGAGTGGGAGTGATTGCGACGCCTGGGTTGCTCGAAGTCTTGAAATAATGAGAGGTATTTCGCTGTGAAAATTCTCGTCATCGGTTCGGGCGGGCGTGAGCACGCATTGGTTTGGAAGTTGGCTCAGTCGCAACACGTCACGAAAATGTGGTGTGCGCCGGGCAATGCGGGAATCGCACGAGAACGGCTCGCGAGGAATGGGACGCTTGTCGAATGTGTTTCTATCGGTGCGGATGAAATTGTTCGGCTTCTCGATTTTTCACGTGAACAGAAGGTGGATCTAACAGTTGTGGGACCGGACAATCCGCTGGCGTTGGGTGTGGTGGATTTGTTTCAGCAGCATGGCCAGAAAATCTGGGGGCCAAATAAGCGTGCTGCTCAATTTGAGGCCAGCAAAGTTTTCTCGCAGGAATTCATGAATCGGCACGGGATTCCGACGGCGAAGTCAGGAATGTTCTCCGACCCAGTGGCGGCAAAGAAATTCGCATTGTCGCTGGGTGGCCGTTGCGCGGTGAAGGCCGATGGTCTCGCATTGGGAAAGGGAGTGTTGCTCACGACAGATGTGGCCGAAGCGGAGCGCGCTGTGGACGAAATCATGGTGGGAAAGAGTTTCGGTGCGGCGGGCGCGAACGTGGTGATCCAGGAGTTGCTCGAAGGGATGGAGATTTCGTTGCATGCGAT